>NZ_JBMFWJ010000038.1:0-26129 GCF_049965395.1 Acidibrevibacterium sp. | reverse complement strand
TTGAGGATGAAGCGAACGAATTGCTGTTCAGCGCCGCCAGTCTCTGGGAGGTGGCGATCAAGCAGCAACTGGGACGAGAGGATTTCCGTGCCGACGCGCGGCTGCTGCGGCGTGGCCTGCTCGATAACGGCTATGCCGAGCTTCCCGTGACCAGTGCGCATGCCGCAGCACTCGATCTGCTGCCGCCGCTGCACAAAGACCCGTTCGACCGTATGCTGATCGCGCAGGCACTGGTCGAGGGGATCACGCTGCTGACTACGGACGCCAATCTCGCGCGATATCCAGGACCGATCCAGGCGATCTGATATCGGCCAACAAGGATATAGCATCTGCGCGCATCACGACGACGCTGCCGGTGCGGCGCGAGGGATGGCGCACCGTCGCGCCGCGGCGCGGAACTTTTCTCCCCCCGCTCCCCCCACCTATCCGCGCGCGGCGCGGCGGCGGGTCGGGGCCGGGACGGGGAGCGGGGAAGCGTCCTCGGGTGGGGTCAGCGCCTCGAGCAGCGCGGTGCGAAGCTGCAGCAATCGCTGTTCGTTTTCGATTTTCAGGCCGAACACGTCCTTGACATAAAACACGTCCACCGCCCGCACGCCATAGGTGGTGACGTGGGCGGAGGCGATTTGGAGGCCGAGGGCACTGATGCGCGCGGTGACGTCGTGGAGCAGGCCGGGGCGGTCGCGGCCGTTGACCTCGAGCACGGTGTAGGTGCTGGAGGCGTGGTTATCGACGACGACGCGCGGCGGCACATGGATCGCGCGCATGCGGCTGCCGATCAAGCCGCGCGAGAGCTTGCGGATTTCGGACGCCAAGCGCAGCCGCCCGGACAGCGCCTGTTCGATCAACACCGAGAGCCGCGCGAGGCGGTGCGGCGCGTCGAAGGCGCCGCCATTGGTATCCTGGATCCAGAAGACGTCGAGCGCCATGCCGTTGGTCATGGTGTGGATGCGCGCATCGACGATCGAGGCGCCGGCGATGGCCAGCGCCCCGGCGATGCGGCTGAAAAGGCCGGCATGGTCCTCGGTATAGATCGTGACCTCGGTCACGGCGCGCGCCGGCAGCGGCTCCGACGAGACCACCAAGCGCTCGTGACGAGCCTCGGCCGTCCGGATCATCGCGGCGTGGCGGGCGTGCGTCGGCGGGTCGAAGGAGAGCCAGTAGCTCGGGTAGCCGAGGCCGAGGAAATGGTCGAGATCGGGTTTCGGCCAGTCCGCCAGGATCTCCGCGAGTGCCGCACGCGCGCGATTGACGCGGGTGTCGCGTTCGGTGGTGGCGAGCCCGCCTTCGAGCACTTCCATCACCCGGCCGAAGATTTCGCGCAGGAGCGTCGCCTTCCAGCCATTCCAGACCTTCGGCGAGACGGCCCGCATGTCGGCGACGGTGAGCACCAGCAAAAGACGCAGCCGTTCCGGGGACTGGATGGTATCGGCGAGGTCGAGGATGGTTTTGGGGTCGTCGATATCGCGTTTGAAGGCGGTCTGGCTCAGCAGCAAATGATGCAACACCAGCCAGGAGACCATTTCGGTCTCCTCCGCCGAAAGGCCGAGCGCCGGCCCGACCTCGAGCGCGATTTCGGCGCCGATCTCCGAATGATCGCCGCCGCGCCCCTTGGCGATGTCGTGCAGCAGCATCGCGACATAGAGCGCGCGGCGCGATTGCAGATGATCGACGAGGCCGGTCGCGACCGGGGCGATTTCGGCGAGGTCGCCCTGCTCGAGCAGGTTGAGCACCCGCACCGCCTCGATCGTATGCTCATCGACGGTAAAGACATGGTAGGTGTCGAACTGCATCTGCCCGACGATGCGCGCCCAATCGGGCAGAAAGCGCGAGAGGAACCCGGTTTCGTTGAGCACGCCGAGCCAGCGCGCGCCATCCGGCCGCGCCGGCGCGCCGCGATAGAGGGAGGGGGTGCGCCCACAGAGGAGATCGAGAAACAGCGCCGTTGCTTCGGGATCGTGGCGAAGCACGACGGCGGCGCGTTCGTTGCGAATGAGGCCGCGAAACGCCAGCGGATGGAGATCAAGGCCGCGATCACGGGCGATTTGCAAAAGGCGCAGCATCTGACGCGGCTCGCTCTCAAAGCCGCGGCCGGGGGCGGGGAGTAGCTTGCCGTCGGCGAGCACGAAACCGGCTTCGACCAACGTGGGATCGGTTTCCGCGGCGAGCGCCGGCGGGCCGAGGGCGGCGCGCAGCAACGCCGGTTCGAGAACGCCGGAGATGCGGACGATTTCGCGGACGGTGAGGAAATAATGCCGCATGAAGCGCTCGACCCCGTCCTGGCGGCCATGGCGGGTATAGCCCATGCGGGCACCGACCACCGGCTGAAGATCGAAGGTCAGCCGCTCCTCGGCGCGGCCGGCGACGTAGTGGAGATGAAAACGCAGCGTCCAGAGAAAATTCGATGACCGCCGGGCAAGACGCAACTCGGTTTCGGTCAGCAAGGGGCTGCCGGAGCGGGGTTCGGCGGCAAGCTCCTCGAAGCGTTCAATACCGAGGGTTGCGCGGGCGATCCAGAAAAGCGTCTGCAGATCGCGGAGACCGCCGCGGCCTTCTTTGATGTTGGGCTCGACGAGAAAAGGATTGTCGCCGAAGCGGCGATGGCGGGCTTCGCGTTCGGCTTGCTTGGCGGCAATGAACTCGCCGGGTGAGGCGGCGCAAAATGCCGAAAAGCGGGCTTGGAACTCATCGAAGAGCGCGCGTTCGCCGGCGAGGAAGCGGGCATCGAGCAGGGTGGTGCGGATGGTGGTATCGCTCGCCGCGGCCTCAAGGCATTGCGCGACCGAGCGCGTCGCGTGGCCAACCTTGAGGCCGAGATCCCAAAGAAAATAGAGCATGAACTCGACGACGCGGAGCGTCCCCGGGGTCGGTTCGCGCGCGGTGATGAACAGGAGGTCGAGGTCGGAAAACGGCGCCAGCATGCCGCGGCCATAGCCGCCGGTCGCGACCAGGGCGAGCGGCTCGGGGGCGCCGTTGATCTGAACGGCATGGGCGTGGAGAGCCGAGACCAGCCCGTCCGTGAGTTCACCGAGCAATTGCGCGGCTTGCAAGCCGGCGAGCCTTCCTTGCTCGAAGACATCGCGGACATGCCCCTGAATGCGGGCGAGATGGCGGCGGAAGACGCCGAACGCGGCGTCGCGCGCCGGCGCCTCGCTCCCCTCCTCGCCGTCCGACATCTCGCCGATGAGATCGGCGAGCGATTGGGCGAGCTCGGACGAGGCACGCTCAGGCAGCAGCGGCGCGGCGGGTGACGTCAACATCATTGGCATCATATTCCTTCGGACGGGGCCGCGTCCGCAAGTATTTCGCGCATGCGATAAAGCGTTTCCAGCGCCTCTTTTGGCGATAATTGGTCGGGATCGATCGCGGTCAGGGCCGAAAGCACCGGGGAGAGGGGGGGCGGGGGTTGCGCGGTCTCGGTCTTGGCGTTTTCCGCGGCGGCGAAAAGCGGCAATTCGGCGTCGGTGGTGAGGCCGGCGGCGCGGCGCTCGAGGGCGGCGAGGACGTCGCCGGCGCGGCGCACCACCGCCGCCGGCACGCCAGCGAGCCGCGCGACATGCACGCCCCAGGAGCGGCCAGCGACGCCGGCAATGACTTCGTGCAGGAACACGACGCTGCCCTTGTGTTCGACGACCCGCATGGTGTGCGGCGACAAGCGCGGCAGCTCGACGGTCAGGCGGGCAAGCTCGTGAAAATGCGTGGCAAAAATACAACGCGCGCGAATCTCGGTGTGCAGCGCTTCGAGCACCGCCCAGGCGATCGCGAGCCCATCGAGGGTTGCCGTGCCGCGGCCGATCTCATCGATCACGATGAGGGAATGCGGCCCCGCTTGGCGGAGAATGGCGGCGGTTTCGGTCATCTCCACCATAAACGTGCTTTGGCCGCGGGCGAGATCATCGGCGCCGCCAACCCGGGAAAAAAGCTTATCGACGATGCCGATCTCGGCGGACGCCGCCGGCACCGGCAAACCAGCCTGGGCGAGAATGGCGGCCAGCGCGTTTTGGCGAAGATAGGTTGATTTGCCGGCCATGTTGGGCCCGGTGAGCAAAAGCACGCGGCGCTCGGGCGAAAGATCGCAATCATTCGGCACGAAGCGCGCCTTGCTCGCGAGCGCTGCCTCGACCACCGGGTGGCGGCCGGCGGTGACCCGAAAAGCGCTATCCTCGCGGATCACCGGCCGACACCAGCCACCCCCGGCGGCGAGGGCGGCGGCGGCAAGCAGGACATCGAGCCGCGCCAGCGCGCCGGCGCACGCCGCGAGCGCCTCTGCGACCTGGCAGGTCTCCGCAACCAACGCCGCGAACAGCTCCCGCTCGCGCGCCATCGCCCGCGCCGCGGCTTCATTGATGCGGCGGTCGAGATCGGCAAGTTCGCTGCTGGTGAAACGGGCGCCATTGGCCATGCCCTGCCGCATGATGAGATCGGGATGATCGGTCAGTTTCGCAACCGCCGCGGCAGTGACTTCGATGACATAACCGAGTTGCGCGTGATGACGGATCTTCAGGCCGGAAACCCCGTAGCGCGCGGCGAGATCGTGCTGAAGGGCGGCAATGACCTGGCGCGTCTCGTCGCGCAGCCGGCGCGCCTCATCGAGCGCGGCATCGAACCCGGGCGCGATCACGCCACCCTCCTCGAGGCGTGCCGGCAAGCTCTCGGCGAGCGCTTGGGCGAGGCGCACGGCAAGATCGGGCGCCGGGCGCAGCGCGGCATGGACCGTTTCGAGCAACGGCGGCAGCGCGGCCGCCTCACCATCGCGGCCGGCCTCGTCGAGAAGGGTTGCGGCGGCCCGCGCGGCGGCGAGCGCGTCGCGCACCGCGGCGAGATCGCGCGGGGCTGCGCGGCCGAGCGAGAGGCGGGCGAGGGCGCGGGCGAGATCGGGCGCGCCACGGATGGCGCTGCGCAGACATTCCGCGAGCCTGGGTGTTGCAAGCAGCCAGGCCCAGGACTCCTGGCGGGCGATGATCGCGGCGGCGTCGGTGAGCGGCGCTGCGAGCCATTCGGCGAGGAGACGGCCGCCGGCTGCCGTTGCGGTGCGCTGGACGGCGGCAAAGAGCGTATGCTTCGTCCCGCCATCGCGGGCGCGGAGGATTTCGAGGCTGGCACGCGTCGCGGCGTCGATCAACATGGTGCCGCGCTGGCCCTGCGGCGCCGGCGGCGCGAGGTGCGGCAGGGCTCCTGCCTGGGTGCGGCGGACATAGGCGAGGGCAAGAGCCGCGGCCATCGCTTCGGAGTCGGAGAAATGGCCGAAAGCGTCGAGACTGGCCACCGCGAAGCTGGCGGCGATAGCGCCCCTGGCGGCGGCCGGCGGTGGCGGGGCGGCGTCTTCGGGGGCGCGGCGTGCCGCCCAGTCACCGAGCGCGATTCCGGGTGCGGCGAGGATTTCGGCGGGGTCGAGGCCGGCGAGCAGGGCTGGGAGATCGGCGCTAGGGACGGCGCTGGTGCGGAAATCGCCGGTCGAGATGTCGAGCCAAGCGGCGCCCAATAGCAGATCGTCGCGCGTCTCATCGCCGGCGGCGAGCGCGAGGAGAAGATTGGGCCGGCTTGCGTCGAGCAACCCCTCTTCGAGCAGGGTGCCCGGGGTCACGAGGCGGACCACGGCGCGATCGATCGGCGTCTTGGTGCCGCGCTTGGCACGCGGGTCTTCCATCTGCTCGGCGATCGCGACACGGAAGCCGGCGCGGATCAGGCGGGCGAGATAGGATTCGGCGCTTGCGACCGGCACGCCACACATCGGGACCGGCGCGCCGTCATGGCTGCCGCGTGCGGTCAGCGCGATCGCGAGCGCGGCAGCGGCGGCTTCGGCATCACCGAAGAACAATTCGTAGAAATCGCCCATGCGAAAGAAAATCAGCGCGTCGGGATGCGCGGCTTTGGCGGCGAACCACTGGGCGAGCGCCGGGCTCGCGCCGGTGGGGTTGGGCATGATCGTGGGCGGTTGCGAGAGGGCAGCGGTCATGATGTGAGATGTAGCGATCTCTCTCCATGCTGCGAAGCATGATCTTGCAGGTCCCCCCATCACCGACCGCATGGAAGGGGACGGTCTTTTCTTTCCCGCCGCGAATGGCGCATGATGGGCAAAAGTTTGCTGAGGAGGAAACGACGATGCCGCAAGGTCAACCCGATACGCGCACGGCCCGCATTTCGGCCGAGGAGGCGCTGGCGCTCCATGCCATGGGCCGACCGGGCAAGCTCGAAACCCGCCTCACCAAACCGCTCGCGACAGCGCGCGATCTCAGCCTCGCTTATTCGCCGGGGGTCGCTGAGCCCTGTCTGCAGATCGCGAAAAACCCGGCGCTGGCCTATGATTATACCACCCGCGGCAACATGGTCGCAGTGATTTCGAATGGCACCGCAGTGCTTGGCCTCGGCAATCTCGGGGCGCTCGCGAGCAAGCCGGTGATGGAGGGCAAGGTCGCGCTCTTCAAGCGTTTCGCCGATATCGACGGTATCGATCTCGAACTCGCAACCGAAGATGTCGAGGAATTTGTCAATGCGGTGCGTTTTCTCGGCCCGAGCTTTGGCGGCATCAACCTCGAGGACATCAAGGCGCCAGAATGTTTCGTAATCGAGCAAAAATTGCGGGAAGTGATGGATATTCCGGTGTTTCACGACGATCAGCACGGCACAGCGATCGTTGCCGCCGCCGGACTGATCAATGCCTGCCATCTCACCGGGCGCGAATTGCGCGACGCGAAGCTCGTCATCAATGGCGCCGGTTCGGCGGCGATCGCCTGCGCCGAGCTGGTCAAGGCGATGGGCATGCGGCCGGAGAACGTCATTCTCTGCGACACCAAGGGGGTTATCTATCAGGGCCGCAGCGAAAGTATGAATCAATGGAAATCGGCGCACGCGACGGCGACCTCGGCGCGCAGCCTGAGCGAAGCGCTGGACGGGGCGGATGTGTTTTTCGGGCTCTCCGCCAAGGGGGCGATGACCAAGGAGATGGTGCGCGCGATGGCGCCGCGGCCGATCATCTTTGCGATGGCCAACCCCGATCCGGAAATCACCCCGGAAGAGGCCCGCGAGGCGGCGGCGGATGCCATCATCGCCACTGGACGCAGCGATTATCCCAATCAGGTCAATAATGTTCTTGGGTTTCCCTATATCTTTCGCGGCGCCCTCGATGTCCGGGCGCGCACCATCGACGAAGGGATGAAGGTTGCTGCCGCCGAAGCCTTGGCGCAGCTTGCGCGCGAGGACGTCCCCGACGAGGTGCATTCGGCCTCCGCCGGCGGGCGGCTTTGTTTTGGCCCTGACTATATCATTCCGAACGCCTTTGACCCCCGCCTGATCTCACGCATTCCCCCGGCGGTGGCGCGGGCGGCGATGGCGAGCGGGGTTGCGCGGCGGCCGCTCGCCGATCTGCGTCGTTACGCAAGGGAATTATCCGGCCGCCTTGATCCGACGGCGAGTGCGCTCGATGCGATCATGGAACGTGTTCGCGCGAGCCCCTGTCGTGTCGTGTTCGCCGAGGGCGAAGAGGAAAAAATCGTGCGCGCGGCGGTCGCGTTTCGCAATGCCGGCTATGGCACGCCGGTTCTGATCGGCCGCGAGGCGCGGGTTCTCGCCACGATGGAGACGCTCGGGCTCGGGCAGGTCGAGGGAATCGAGATCCATAACGCCCGGCTCTCCGGCGCCAATCAGCGCTATGCCGAATTTCTCTATCAAAAATTGCAGCGGCGGGGATTTCTCGCACGCGACTGCCAGCGCATGGTGAACCAGGATCGCAATATCTTCGCCGCCTGTATGGTGGCAACCGGCGATGCCGACGCGATGGTGACCGGCGCCACCCGTTCGACCTCTGTCTGCATGGAGGATATCGGCCACGTCATCGAGCCGGCCGCGGGTCGGATCGCCTTTGGCCTCACTCTGCTACTCACCAGCCGCGGCGGCACAATTTTCATTGCCGATACGCTGCTCCATGAGCGGCCGGACCCCGAGCAACTGGTTGGCATCACGCTCGGCAGTGCGGCAGCGGCGCGAAGCCTGGGCCATGAGCCGCGCGTTGCCCTCACGTCACACTCGACCTTCGGCAATCCCATGCACCCGACGGGGCAGGCGATCCGTGATGCCGTGGCGATGCTCGACCGGCGCGGCGTCGATTTCGAATATGACGGCGATATGAGCCCGGATGTGGCGTTGGAGCCGAGCTTGCGGGCACTTTATCCGTTCTGCCGCCTGACCGGGCCGGCCAATGTGCTGATCATGCCGGGCTTGCATTCGGCGCACATCGCCTCTCGGCTGGCGCCCCGGGTTGGCGGCGGTAGCACCATCGGGCCGCTGCTCATTGGGCTCCAACACGCGGTGCAACTCCTGCCGATGGATGCGTCCGTCAGCCAGATCGTCGATATCGCGACGTTGGCGGCGCATCAGGCGTTGGAGCTGCGGCGGTAAAGGGACGCAAAAGCGCGTGAAAGGCCGGGCGAATGATATCAGTCGCCGGCGAGTTCGTTGTCGTCCCGGGTGAGGAGTGCGACGATCCCGTCGAGCTGATCGAGTGAGCGATAATGCAGGCGGACAGTGCCGCCCTGGCCATTGAAAGCGATATCGACGCGAAGGCCGAGGCGTTCGGCGAGCGTTTGCGCCAAGGCAGCGGTCTCGGGATCGTGCGGCTTGGCCGGCGTCGCGTTCACGCCCGGGGCGATGGGGGCGCGCTGTTTGGCGAGGGCCTCGGTCTGGCGAACATTGAGCCCGCGTGCGATCACCAACAAGGCCGCTTTTTCCGGCTCGGGGTGAGCGAGCAGTGCCCGCGCATGGCCGGCGGAGAGGCTGCCGTTGCGCAGTTCGCCAAGCACCGCGGCCGGAAGATTGAGCAGGCGAAGTGTATTGGCGATATGGCTCCGTGACTTGCCGACAGACCGGCCGAGATCATCCTGCGTGAGGCCAAATTCATCGAGCAGCCGGCGGTAGCCTTCGGCCTCTTCGATGGCGTTGAGATCCTGGCGCTGAAGATTTTCGACCAGCGCCACCATCATCGCGTCATTGTCAGAGAGATCGCGAATGAGGGCTGGCACCTCGTGGATGCCGGCGATTTGCGCGGCGCGCCAGCGGCGTTCTCCGGCGATGATTTGATAGCGCCCTTGCGCCGCCGGATCAGGGCGGACGAGCAACGGCTGGAGCACGCCTCGCGCTGCGATCGAGGCGGCGAGTTCCTGGACACCCTGCGCGTCTATGGTTTTGCGCGGCTGAAACGGCGAGGGGGTAAGATCCGCGACCGACAGGATATGCACTAAGCTGCCGTCCGCACGATTTTGCGACGTCGCGCCATCACCTAGCAGGGCAGCGAGGCCACGCCCAAGGCGGGGGCTGGTTTCCTTTGCGCTCATGGCGAACTCGTATCCCTGTTTTGATGGCGCGCGGCAAATTCCTCGGCGAGGCGCAGGTAAGCTGCGGTGCCGGCGGAACGCGGGTCGTAGGTCAGAACCGGTTTGCCGTGGCTCGGCGCCTCGGAGATACGGATATTGCGCGGGATCACCGTCTCATAAACCTTTTCACCAAAAAATCCCCGCGCGTCCGCTGCCACCAGGTCAGAGAGATTGTTGCGCCGGTCATACATGGTGAGCACGATGCCATCGAGGCGTAGGCCAGGATTGAGCGAGCGGCTGACGCGGTCAATGGTGCGAGTGAGCTGGCTTATGCCCTCCAGCGCGAAAAATTCGCATTGCAGCGGCACAAGCACGGACTCGGCGGCGACCAACCCATTCAGCGTCAGCAAGCCAAGGCTCGGCGGGCAATCTATGATGATAACGCGGTAATGCCGGCTCTCGCGAAGCGGCGCGAGAGCCTCGCGCAATTGATATTCGCGGCGCGCTGCCGCCGCCAATTCGATTTCCGCGCCCGCGAGATCAGGGTCGGCAGGAATGAGCGCAAGATTGTCGATATCGGTCGATTGGATCAGATGTTCAGGCGTATCGGCATGAGCGAGCAATGCGTAAGTGCCGCCGCGCCGCGCGGCACGTTCGAGGCCGAGACCGGTGGATGCGTTGCCTTGGGGGTCGAGATCAACCAGGAGGACGGATTGGCCGGCGGCGGCGAGCGCGGCGGCGAGGTTGACGGAGGTGGTTGTCTTGCCGACGCCGCCTTTTTGATTGGCCACCGCGACGATGAGCGTTCGACCCTGCCGGGGCGTGGCCGAGGGGTTAGGCGTTAGGGGATGGGAGAGAACGGGCACGCGTGACCCCGCTGATCTGAAGAATGGTCCCGGAGGGATCAGTTCGGCTTGGGTGGCAGACGACCTCCATCTGCCATCGATCGCGAGCGGCCGTCAACTCAGCCGCGACGTTCAGGCCTTTGTGGAAGAGGCACACACCGTCGGGGGCGAGTTTGGGGGCGGCGAGAGCAAGAAGCGTCGTGAGCGGAGCAAGACCGCGCGCGGTGATCAGGCGCAGCGGCGGCAGTGTCACGGCTTCTATTCGTTTTGGATGGACGGTGATCATAGCGCCGGTTGCCTGCGCGGCTTCGATCAGGAAGGCGGATTTGCGGGTATCGGATTCGATGAGATGAAACGGGCGATTCAGTGCGATGGCGAGTGCCAAGCCGGGAAATCCGCCGCCGGAACCAAAATCCGCCGACGGGGGGGCGATGTCGCGGAGAAGCGGCATGATTTGTAGGGAATCGAGGACATGGCGGCGCCAGACGAAGGTTTCGTCGCGCTGTGATATCAAACGGATGGATGGTGACCAGCGGAGAGTGAGAGCAACATAGGTCTCTAGCCGCGCGAGGGTTTCACGTGAAACGCCAAGCTGCGCCAACATTTCGCGGTCAGCGCGTTTCACGTGAAACGGAGCGGCGCTCATTGCCGGCGGACGGCGGCAAATAACGCCGCCATCGCCGCCGGCGTCATGCCCTCGATCCGCGCCGCCATGCCGAGAGTTTCGGGGCGAACACGGCCGAGTTTTTCCCGTAATTCTCCCGAGAGCCCGCCAATCCGCGCATAATCGACCGCGTCTCCAAGTGGCACGCTTTCCTCTTTGCGGAAGCCGCGAATCTCCGCCGACTGCCGGTCTAAATACCCAGCATATTGCGCTTCGACGCGCAATTGCTCGACAACACGGGAATCGAGCGTCCCGAGCCAGGGGAATAGGCCGACGCACGCTTCGAACGAGACACCAGGCAGGCCAAGGAGCGCCAAAACCGATCGCCGGCATCCATCCGCTCGGACGGCAATGCCACGCCGCGCCAATTCCGCTGGCGTCGCCCCCTCTGCTTCAGCGCGCGCACGGGCCGCCGTGACGGCATCCAAATAAGCCTCGAACGCCCTCCGACGTACCGTTCTCACGCACCCCCAAGTGATCCCCTTCGGTGTTAGCCGCAGATCGGCGTTATCCGCGCGCAACGTGAGCCGATATTCCGCCCGCGAGGTGAACATCCGATAGGGCTCGGTAACCCCTTGGGTAATCAAATCATCGATCATGACGCCGCTATAGCCGTCTGCCCGGTCGATCACCACGCCGCCCAGCCCGCCGGCATATCGTCCGGCATTAATGCCGGCTAGCAGGCCTTGCGCCGCCGCCTCCTCATAGCCCGTAGTTCCGTTGATCTGTCCAGCGAGAAAGAGGCCCCGCACGGATTTGACTTGCAAGGTCGGGTGAAGGGCGCGCGGATCGACATAATCATATTCCACGGCATAGCCGGGTCGTAGCATGCGAACTTGTGCAAGCCCGCGGATCGTCCGCAGAAAGGCGATCTGTACGTCCGCGGGCAGGCTAGTCGAGATACCGTTCGGATAGATCGTTCTGTCGGCGAGGCCCTCCGGCTCGAGAAAAATCTGATGGCGCTGCCGATCCGGAAAGCGGACGATCTTGTCCTCGATCGACGGGCAATAGCGTGGCCCGCGCCCGGCGATCTTGCCGCCATAGACCGCAGACCGCGCGAGATTGGCGCGAATGATCTCATGCGTCGCCGGCGTCGTCGCCGTCAGATGGCAGACGGTTTGCGGGGTGATAATCGCTTGGGTGAGGGTGCTGAAGGGAAGTGGCGGGTCATCACCATGGTCCACCGCGAGTTCCGCCCAATCGATGCTGTCGCCGTCCAGCCGCGGCGGCGTGCCGGTTTTCAGCCGTCCCATCGGCAGCCCGAGGCGCTGAAGCGTCACCGCCAGCCCCACTGCCGGGGCTTCGCCCATCCTGCCGGCTGGGGTCTGCGCCTCACCGATATGGACGAGGCCACGCAGAAACGTGCCGGCGGTCAAAACCACCGCGCCGCAGGGGATATGCGCGCCATCGCGGGTCGTGACACCCTGAACTTGCTGGCGCGCATCGAGAATGAGATCGCTGACCTCGCCTTCGTGGATGTCGAGAGCGTCATACGCGGCTAGCAGTTCTTGGATGGCCTGACGATAGAGCGCCCGGTCGGCCTGCGCCCGCGGACCGCGCACCGCTGGACCCTTGCTGCGGTTGAGCAGCTTGAAATGGATGCCGGCGCGGTCGATCGCCGCACCCATCAACCCGTCGAGCGCGTCGATCTCGCGCACGAGATGCCCCTTGCCGATGCCGCCGATCGCTGGGTTGCAAGACATCTCGCCGATCTTCTGCCGGTCATGGGTAATGAGCAGGACACGCGCGCCGACCCGTGCCGCCGCCGCCGCCGCCTCACACCCCGCGTGGCCGCCACCGACCACCACCACGTCAGGCTTCATCCCCGCATCCTTATCGTGCCGATCAGGCGGTTAGGTATCCCGATCTATTTCCCAATGCAAAAGCGGGAGAAAATCTCGCCGAGGATCTCCTCGACCCCCCAGCGCCCAGTCACGCGCCCGATCATCCGAAGCGCTATCCGCAGCTCCTCGCCGCGCAACTCCTCGCTTGGCTCCGCCATTGCCCGGGTCAGCGCCGCAAGCGCCGCCTCGAGCGCGGCGCGATGACGGGGGCGGGTCAAGGGTGGCGGGCCGGTGCGCGCGGTCAGCCGGCGTCCGGCGGCAATCAAGGCATCAGACAGCCGCTCCAGCCCCTGCCCGGTCAGCGCGCTCACGCCGATCGCATCGCCGATATCGCGCCTCGACGCGAGATCGAGCTTGTTCGCGACCACGATCACCTCGCCGGCGCGCGGCATAGCTGCGGCGTCCAATACCGCTTCCGGCTGAGAGGCATCGTGCATGGCGAGCACGATATCGGCCTCGGCGGCGCGGGCGCGGGCACGACGCACGCCCTCGGCCTCGATCCGATCTTCGGTTTCGCGCAGCCCCGCGGTATCGATCATTGTCATTACCATGCCGCCGAGCACCAGCCGGGCTTCGAGCGCGTCGCGCGTCGTGCCCGGAAGATCGGAGACGATGGCGACATCGCGCGCCAACAAGCGATTGATCAAGCTCGATTTGCCAACATTGGGTGGACCGATGATGGCGATCCTGAGCCCTTCCCGGGTGCGCTCGCCGCGACGATTATCGTTGAGATGCGCCGCGATCTCCGCCGCCAAGGTCGCCATCTCCGTTGCAAGCAGGCGCGCGACATCGGCCGGCAGATCCTCGTCCGGGAAATCGATGAGGGCCTCCTGTTGTGCCAAAACCCGCATCAGCCGTTGCGACCAATCCTCATAGAGCGCCCCGAGCGCCCCCTCCATTTGCCGCAGCGCCTGGCGCCGCTGCTCGGCGCTTTCCGCCTCCACGAGATCGGCAACCGCTTCGGCCGCCGTTAGATCCATGCGGCCGTTGAAAAACGCGCGGCGGGTGAATTCCCCGGCTTCGGCCGGCCGTGCGCCGGCCGCGATCAACGCCTCCGCCACCGCCTCGATCACCGCCGGGCCGCCATGCAGATGCAGCTCTGCGCTGTCCTCGCCGGTATAGGTGCCGGGGCCGGGAAGCCAGAGTGCTAGCGCCCGGTCCAGCGTCTCGCCGCTGATATCCCGAACCCGTCGCAAGCTCGCGCGGCGCGGTGGTGGCCGGCGGCCGCAGAGCGCATCGAGCAGCGCCCCGCTCTTCTCGCCGCTGATCCGCAGAACCGCGACCGCCGTGCGGCCGCCGCCGGAGGCGAGGGCGAAGATCGTGTCCTCGTGCTCCGCCAACGCCGCGCCTCTATTCGTTCCCTGCCGCTGGCAACATCAGCGCCTGCACCCGTTTGCCATCACGCACATGGCTTTCCAGCACGCGGTCGATATCGGCCGAGGTCGTGATTTTATACCATACCCCCTCTGGGTAAATGACGAGGCAGGGACCAAGCTCACAGCGGTCGAGACACAACGCACTATTCACCCGAACCCCGCGCAGCCCCATCTCTTTGGCGCGCGCCTTCATATAATCGCGCAGCCGCTCTGACCCCTTGGCCGCGCAACTGCCGCGCGGATGGCCATCGGGTCGCCGATTGCAGCAAACAAAGAGATGGGCGGAAAAATAGAGCGGCGGATCATCCGCCAGACGGCCTGCCATGATGTCGAGATGTCCCTGCCTCCGCCGCGCCGACAGCCGCGCAGCTTGCGCTTATCTAGCGGATGGTATGAACTTTCCAAGGCGCGCGCGGGAAGGGGAAAGGCGTTCTTTTTTGAAAAAAAGAACCAAAAAACTTTTCTCCGATGAGTGGTGCCTGCGGCGCCACGGCGCCGAGACGTAAAGGAAGAACACTGTGGCCCAATCTGGCAACCAGCTTCGCCATGCGCGTTCCCCCTATCTGCTCCAGCACGCCGACAACCCCGTCGCCTGGCGTCCCTGGGGTGAGGCGGCGCTGGCCGAGGCGCGGGCGAGCGGGCGGCCTATCCTGCTTTCCATCGGCTATGCCGCTTGCCACTGGTGCCACGTCATGGCGCACGAATCGTTCGAGGATCCGGCGATCGCCGCACTGATCAACCGCGCTTTCGTCGCCATCAAGGTCGATCGCGAGGAGCGCCCGGATATCGACCATCTCTACATGCAGGCGCTGCACGCGATGGGCGAGCAGGGCGGCTGGCCGCTCACCATGTTCCTGACACCAGACGGCGCGCCGTTCTGGGGCGGCACATATTTTCCGCCCGAGCCGCGCTGGGGCAAACCCTCCTTCCGGCAGGTGCTGGAAGCGCTCGCGCGCGCCTGGGAACAAGACCGCGCGGCGATCGCCAAAAGTGCCGCGAACCTCACCGGCGCGCTCGCCGCCATGGCCCGCGCCCATCCCGGCGGCGCCATCGCGCCGGACGCCATCGCGCGCGCCGCGGACCGGCTTCTCGCCGCCTGCGATCCGATCGAGGGCGGGCTCCGTGGCGCCCCGAAATTTCCCAACGCGCCGATTTTCCGCTTTCTCTGGCAGCAGGGAATGACCGGCAACGCGGCGAACGGCATCGCCGCGGTCACGCTTTTGCTCAAAAAACTCGCGGCCGGCGGCATCCATGATCATCTCGGCGGCGGCTTCGCCCGCTACGCGACGGACGCCATCTGGCTCGTCCCGCATTTCGAGAAAATGCTTTACGACAACGCGCAGATTCTCGACCTCTTGAGCCTCGCCGCCGCCCGCGCGCCAGACCCGCTATTGGCCGAGGCGGCATCTGGCATCGCCGCCTGGCTCGGGCGTGACATGCGCGTTGCGATGCCCGGCGGCCACGCCTTCGCCGCCTCCGAAGACGCCGATAGCGAGGGCGAAGAGGGGAAATTCTATGTCTGGCACGAAGCCGAGATCGATGCCGTGCTCGGCGCCGAAAGCCCGGCGTTCAAAGCCGCCTATGACGTGACGACAGGTGGCAATTGGGAGGGCCAAACCATCCTCCGTCGCGTCACCGCGCGCGGCCGCGACGATGCAGAAGCCCGCCTCGCTTGCGCGCGCGAGCGCCTTCGCGCCCATCGTGCTTGCCGCATCCGTCCGGGGCGCGATGACAAAGTGCTGGCCGATTGGAACGGCTTGATGATCGCAGCCCTCGCCCATGCGAGCGGGGTGTTTCACCAGCCCGCCTGGCTCGCCGAAGCCGAAACCACCTATCGCGCCATCATGACGAACCTCGCCGATCATGATGGGCGGGTGGCGCATGCCTGGCGGGCGGGAGACATTTTCGCCGCTGGCCTGCTTGACGATCAGGCGGCAATGGCCCGGGCCGCGCTTGCGCTTTTTGAGGCGACCGGCGATCCCGCCTATCTCGCCGACGCCGAACGCCTCGCCGAGGTTGCGCGGCGCTGGTTCGGCGATGGCGCCGGCGCCTGTTACGCGACCGCCGCCGACGCGACGGACATCCCGCTCGGCGCCGACATCCGCCCCCGCATCGTCGCCGATAACGCCACCCCCTCGGGCAACGGCCTGATGGCGGAGGTTTTCGCCCGCCTCTATCACCTCACCGGCGCAATCCTCTGGCGCGAGCGGGCGGAGGCGCTATTGGCGGCCTTCAGCGGCCGGGAAGAGATGCTTCAGGCCTGCCCGACCCTGCTCGCGGCGGCAACCCTGCTCGCCGAGGGCGGGACGATCGTCGTCACCGGCCGGCCCGAAGACCCGGCGCGGGCGGCGCTTCTCGCAGCGGCGCGTGCCAACCCCGACCCGACGCTCACCGTGCTCGCGATCAGCCCCGAGACGGCGCTTTCGCCCGACCATCCCGCTTTCGGCAAAGCCGCCGACAAAGCGGCGGCGATGCTCTGCCGCCGCCAGACCTGCGGCCTTCCCGTCACCACGCCTGCGGCGCTTTCAGCGCTGATGGTGGGGGAAGAGAGGTGAGAAAAAGAGTTCTTTTTTGAAAAAAAGAGCCAAAAAATTTCCCCCCGGGGGCCGTGCCGATGGCACGGCTGATGCTGGGGAATAGGGTATTCCTGCGTCTTTTAGTGTTTGCGATGCACGATCATCCACGGAATGCCATAGCGGTCGGTGACCATGCCGAAACGATGTGCGAAGAAGGTCTCGCCGGTCGGCATGCCCACGCTGCCGCCTGCGCAAAGTGTGGTAAAAATGCCTTCGGCCTCGGCATCGCTTTCGACCGTAAGGGTCACGCCAACGCCGCATGGCTTGCTGTAATGTCCCGGCGGCGGATCGGCGCCCATCAGCGTCGTGGCACCGATCCTGATCTCGCTATGCATGATTTTCTGCGCCAGCTCAGGCGAGACCGAACCCGCCGGCATGGCATCGCCGGGCATCTCCGACCAGCGGAGCAGGGCAATAACCTCACCGCCGAAGGTTTTCGCATAGAAAGCGAACGCATCCTCGCATTGGCCGTCAAATTGAAGGTAGGCGCTGACATTCATGGCGTTTCCCCATTGTGCATGTCGGCGTCAGGCGCGCCGCGCCGCCTCGATCACCGCCACGTCGATTTTCCGCATCGCCATCATGGCACCGAACGCGCGTTTGGCCTCATAGCCGCCGACGGCCAATGCGTCAATGAGCGCGCGTGGCGTGATCTGCCACGAGATCTCCCATCTGTCCTTGCACCAGCCGCATATACTTTCCTCGCCGCCATTCCCTTCGGCGCCTCGTGTGCCGCGCGGTCGCGGGCGGCGGGCACGCGGGCGCTTGACAAGCGACGCCGGCGGGGCTCGCATCCGGCCACGTTCGCGGTCGCGGGCCAAGATGTGGAGGAACACGCAAACGATGCCGCAGCTCTCATTGCACACGCCGATCGGCGACCTCACGCTTTCCGAGGAGGAAGGCGCGCTGGTGGCGCTCGATTGGGGCTGGGGGCGCGATCAGGCGGAGACACCGCTGCTTCGCGCGGCGCGTGCGCGGTTGCAGGATTATTTCGATGGCTTAGTCTCGGCGGCGGATTTCGATCTGCCGCTCGCGCCACGCGGCACCGCCTTTCAGCGCCGCGTCTGGGGCGAACTCCGCCGCATTCCGCTGGGTGCGACCCGCACCTATGGCGAACTCGCGACGACGCTGCGAAGCGCTGCCCGCGCCGTCGGCCGCGCCAATGGCGCCAATCCGCTGCCCATTCTCATCCCCTGCCATCGCGTGGTGGCGGCGGGCGGATTGGGCGGCTATTCCGCCCCGGGCGGGCTTGAGACCAAGACCTGGCTGCTCGACCATGAGCGGCGCCTGAGCCAATCCCTTCCTTCCGGCATGATCGCCGGGCATTGACGGAGATCGAGATGACGCACGCGATCCGCATTCACACCCATGGCGGCCCGGAGGTCATGCGCTGGGAGGAGGTGCCCTTGCCCGAGCCCGGGCCGGGCGAGGCGCGGGTCCGCCATGAGGCGGTCGGCCTCAACTATATTGACGTCTATTACCGCACCGGGCTCTATAAATCGCCCACCATGCCGGCGACGCTGGGCATGGAAGGTGCGGGCGTGGTCACCGCGGTCGGGCCGGGGGTTACCCATCTCGCGGTTGGCGATCGCGTCGCCTATGCCTCAGGGCCGATCGGCGCCTATGCCACCGAGCGTTCGATCGCCGCCGACCGGTTGGTCAAGCTCCCCGATGGCATCGATTTCCGCACTGCCGCGGCGATGATGCTGCAAGGGATGACGGCGCAATATCTCCTGCGCCGCACCTATGTCGTCAAACCTGGTGATACCATCGTCGTGCATGCCGCTGCCGGCGGGGTTGGCCTGATCATGTGCCAATGGGGGAAACATCTCGGGGCGCGGGTGATCGGCGTGGTTTCGACCCCGGCGAAAGCCGAACTCGCCCGCGCGCATGGCGCCGCCGAGGTGGTGATCGGCTATGAGCGCCTGCCCGAGGAGGTCAAGCGCATCACCGGCGGGGCGATGGTGCCGGTGGTCTATGACAGTATCGGCAAGGACAGTTTCATGGCGAGCCTCGACAGTCTCGCGCCGCTCGGGCTGATGGTGAGCTTCGGCAATGCCTCCGGCCCGGTGGGGCCGATCGATGTCGGGATGCTCGGCGCCAAGGGCAGCCTCTATCTCACCCGCCCCAGTCTCGCAACCTACACCGCAAAACACGCCGATCTCGAGCGGAGCGCGCAAGACCTTTTCGACGTGGTGCAGAGCGGCGCGGTGAAGATCATGGTCAACCAGACATTTCCCCTGCGGGAAGCCGAAGCCGCGCACCGTGCGCTAGAGGCGCGCCAGACCACCGGCAGCACGGTTTTGCTGCCGTAAGTCGAAAACGAGAAGGGTTCTTTTTTGAAAAAAAGAACCAAAAAACTTTTGTCCCGTTGGGCAGTGCCGCAGGCACTGCCCTTGCGAGGAAAATGGCCATTCCGAGAGAACGGGAAAAAGCGCTCAGTGCCGGAAATGGCGCATGCCGGTAAACGCCATGGCGATGCCGGCGGCGTCGGCGGCTGCGATCACTTCGGCATCGCGGACCGAGCCGCCGGGCTGGATCACCGCCGTCGCCCCCGCTGCGATGACCGCTTCCAGCCCGTCGGCGAAGGGAAAGAACGCGTCGGACGCGGCCACACTGTCGGCCGTGAGCGGCGCCGCCAAGCCCGCCGTTTTGGCCGCTTCGGCGGCTTTCCAGGCGGCGATGCGGGCGCTATCGACGCGGCTCATCTGCCCGGCGCCGATCCCGACCGTCGCCCCCGCCTTGGCATAGACGATGGCGTTCGATTTGACGTGCTTGCAAACCTGGAAGGCGAACAGGAGATCGGCGATTTCCGCGGCGGATGGCGCGCGCTTCGTTACGATCGTGAGGTCATGCGCCGTGATCCGGCCATTATCGCGGGTCTGGGCGAGAAACCCGCCGGCGAGCGATTTGACCAATATCCCCGGCGCGCTCGAATCGGGCAAGCCGCCGGTGAGCAAGAGGCGGAGATTTTTCTTTCGCGCCAAAATCGCCTGTGCCTCGGCGGTGGCGCCGGGCGCGATGATCACCTCGGTAAAAATCGCAGCGATCCGCGCGGCGGCCTCGGCATCGAGCGGGCGGTTCGCGGCAACGATGCCGCCGAAGGCCGAGACCGGATCGCAGGCGAGCGCCCGCTCCCATGCCGCGGCCAGCGTCTCGGCGCGCGCAACGCCGCAGGGGTTCGCGTGTTTGACGATCACCACCGCCGGCTCCTCGAACTCGGCGACGCATTCGAAGGCGGCGTCGGTGTCGTTGAGATTGTTGTAGGAGAGTTCCTTGCCCTGGATCTGCCGCGCCGTTGCAACACCGGGGCGCTCATCGGCGCGATAAAACGCCGCTGTCTGATGCGGGTTTTCGCCGTAGCGCAGGGTTTGCGCGCGGACGCCGCTCAGCGTGAGGCGCGCGGGAAAGGTTTCGCCGCGCGCAAACCAGGCGGCGATCGCCGCGTCATAGGCCGCTGTCCGGGCGTAGGCGGCGCCGGCGAGGGCGACGCGGGCCGCGTGCGGCAAGCCGCCGTGCGCCGCGATCGCCGCGATCGCTTCCGGGTATTGCGCGGGATCGGTGAGCACGGCGACGAACTCATGGTTTTTGGCCGCCGCCCGGATCAGCGCCGGGCCGCCGATATCGATGTTTTCGACGCAATCTTCCGCTGACGCGCCGGCGGCGACGGTTGCCTCGAACGGGTAGAGATTGACGACGACGAGGTCGATCGGCGCGATCGCGTGCGCCGCCATCTCGGCCTGATGGGACGCGAGGTCACGGCGGCCGAGAATGCCGCCATGGATCTGCGGCACCAGGGTTTTAACGCGGCCGTCGAGAATTTCGGGAAATCCGGTATGGTCCGAGACCTCGCGGACGGCGATCCCGGCGCCCGCGAGCGCCCGCGCCGATCCGCCGGTGGAAAGAATTTCGACGCCGCGCGCGGCAAGCGCGCGCGCGAGATCGAGGAGCCCGGTCTTGTCGGAAACCGAGATCAAGGCGCGGCGGATGGGAACGAGATCGGTCTCGCGGGTCATGTCTGCTCTCCGGCTTGGCTCGCGGCGGGATAGACCGAGAGGCCGAGATGCTCAAGCGTGCGCGCGATCACCTTGGCCTCATCATAGAGCGCTTCCGCCCGCGCCCGCGCGCCCGTGCCCATGCGGGCGCGGAGCGCGGCATCTTGGGCAAGGCGCGCAAGCGCTTCGGCAAGCGGGGCGATGGCGCGCGGCGGGACGAGAAACCCGGTCTCGCCATCGATCACCTGCTCGCGCGGGCCGCGGATCGCGGTCGCGACGACCGGCAGCCCGCAGAGCATCGCCTCGATCACCGACATTGGCAGCCCCTCGAAATGGCTGGGCAGGGCAAAAATATCGGCGCTGGCGAGGAGGGCTGGGATATCGGCGCGATAGCCGAGCCGCCGCAGCCGCGCGCCGAGCCCGGAGGCGGCGAAATAGGGCTCAAGATCGGCGCCGTGATCGGTCGCGAGCCGTTCGCCGACCACCCATAATTCTGCCTCCGGCACCGCGCGCATCGCCGAGAGCAATTCCGGGTGACCCTTATGGCGGACGAGGCGCGAGATGATGATGACGACGACACGATCTTCGGGGACGCCGAGTTCGCAGCGGACCCGCGCCCGCGCCGCCGGATCGGGATGATAGCGCGCTGGGTCGCGGCCATTGCCGATCGCGATCGGCGCGCGGGCGATGCGAAGCCGCTTGGCATCGGCCGCTTCTTCGGTGGAGACGGTGAAATAGATGTCGGTCACACGCCCGCCGAGCCATTCGAGCACGAGCGCGAGGCCGCGGCGCCAGAGCGGCCCCGGCTGATTGAACAAAAATCCATGGCACGTATAGGCGATGCGCGGGACACCAGCGAGGCGGGCGGCAAACCGCGCCAAAAGCCCACTGATCGGCATATGGCCGTGCACGAGATCGGGTTTTTCCGCCCGCAAAAGCGCATAAAGCGCCCGAAACGCCCGCCATTGCGCCGTCGGCGACAGGCTGCGCGCCATCGGGACGGTGAGGATGCGAAACCCTTCGGCGCGGGCGTCCGCGAGATGCGGCCCCTCGGCGCAGACGCCGATCACCTCGTGCCCGGCCGCGCGCATCGCCCGCATCAAGGGCATCACGAAATGCCAGAGCGCGTAATCGACGCTGGTGATCTCGACGATTTTCACGCGCCGGCCGGCCCACCTTCGCGAAAGGCGCGATAGCCGCTGGCGCGCAAGACGCAGGCGGGGCAGATGCCGCAGCCATGGCCCCATTCATGCCGCGCGCCGCGTTCGCCGAGATAGCAGGTATGGGTCTCCTCGACGATCAGGCCCACCAGCGCCTCGCCGCCGAGCGTCTCGGCGAGCCGCCAGCTCTCGGCTTTGGAGAGCCACATCAGCGGGGTTTCGAGCACGAAATGCCGGCCCATCCCGAGATTGAGGGCGAGCTGCATGGCCTTGATGGTATCGTCACGGCAATCGGGGTAGCCGGAATAATCGGTCTCGCACATGCCGCCGACGATGCGCCGGAGATCGCGGCGGGCAGCGAGCGCCGCGGCCAGCGTCAGAAACAAAAGGTTGCGGCCGGGCACGAAAGTATTGGGGAGCCCGTCCGCACCGAGCGCGATCGCCGCCTCGCTGGTGAGCGCGGTGTCGCCGATCGCCGCCATCGCCGGCCCGAGATCGATCAGATGATCGGCGCCGAGCCGGCCGGGAAACGCCATGGCGGCGAGTTTTTCGCGGATCACCGGCCGGCAGGCGAGTTCCACCGCATGGCGCTGGCCATAGCGAAAGCCGATGGTTTCGACGTAAGGATAGCGCGCCAGCGCGTCGGCAAGGCAGATCGTCGAGTCCTGCCCGCCCGAGAATAAGACCAGCGCGTGATCGGCCCGCTCACTCATGGCGCCTTCATGCCGCCCTTCGATCCCGCCTGGCAATGCCCTATATCGTGGTGGCATGATGGGTGCGGGAGCCGGCCATGGACCTCGATTTCAGCGAAGACGAGCTGCAACGCTATTCCCGCCATATCCTGCTTGGCGAGGTCGGCGCGATCGGCCAGGCGCGGCTGCGCGCGGCGCGTGTCCTGATCATCGGCGCCGGCGGCCTCGGCTCGCCGCTGCTCCTTTATCTCGCCGCCGCCGGCGTCGGATGGATCGGCATCGTCGATGACGACCGGGTGGAACTCTCCAATCTCCAGCGCCAGGTCGCGCACACCACGGCACGGATCGGCGAGCCCAAGACCCGCTCGGCGGCAACGGCGGCGCGGGCGCTCAACCCGCTCGTCACCATCGTCGAGCACGCGACACGCTTGGACGCTGACAATGCCCTTGCGCTGATCTCGGACTACGATATCGTTTGCGATGGCTCGGATAATTTCGCGACCCGGTTTCTCGTCGCCGACGCGGCGTTTCTCGCCCGCCGCACGCTGGTTTCGGCGGCGGTATTGCGCTTCGAAGGCCAGCTCGCGGTCTTCCGCCCTGATGGCCCCTGCTATCGCTGCCTTTACCCCGAGCCGCCGCCGCCGGGCGAGGTGCCGAGCTGCAGCGAGGCCGGCGTGCTCGGCGCCGTCACCGGGGTGATGGGGACGTTGCAAGCAACCGAGGTTTTGAAGGAGATCACCGGCATCGGCGAAACGCTCGCCGGGCGGCTTTTGCTCTGGGATGCGCTCGCGGCGCGGTTTCGCACCATCGCCTTGCGGCGCGATCCCGATTGCGCGCTGTGTGGCGCGCACCCGACGATCACAGCACCGCGCGCGGCGGCGGAGAGCGTCTGTGGCGGATGAGCCGCTCGGGATTCTCCTGCTCGCGGGCACGCATGAGCGGGCGCATTACGCCTTCGTGCTCGCCAGCGGGGCTGCGGCGCTTGGGCGCATGGTCGTCTTGTTCGCGACCAATGACGGCTGCCGGGCGTTATGCGCCGATTGGTCGGGGCTCGCGGATGCGGCACGGGATGCGGTGATCCGCGAGCGGGGGGTTGCCGGGTTCGCGGAGCTGCGTGACGCCGCGCGCGAGTTGGGGGTGCGGCTGATCGCCTGCGAGGCGGGTCTCGCCGCCGCCGCGATCGCGCCCGCCGCACTCCTTTCCGGCGTCGAGATTGGCGGGGTCGCGAGTTTTTTCGCCGCCATCGGCGCCGGGCAGATGCTCGCGCTCTGACCGATTTGCGGTGGTGATGGCCGCTCCCGCGCCGCGACGTTCCGCCCGCTCCGGCGCCCTTGTGGCTCGGCGGATGCTATGGCGGCCGGGGCTTTTGCTCGCCGGCCTGCTCGCCGCCGGGTTCGCTTGGCGGTTACTGCCGCACGCGGAGGCCAGGTTTGTTGCCAGCCCAATGGGCGGTGGGGCGTTTCTGCTCGCCGGCGCGGCGGCGGTCGCGATCGGCATGCCGCGCCAGGCGGTGGCGTTCGCCGCTGGCTTCGGGTTCGGCATCTGGCCCGGCATCGCCCTTGCGATGGCCGCGCAAATGCTGGGCTGTGCTGCGAATTATGCCTGGGCGCGGGCGCTGGTGGGGCAGGGGGCGCGCCGGTGGCTCGGCGCCGGCCGTGGCGCACGTCTCGCGCGCCGTCTGATCGCGGCACCGTTTCGCGCGACCCTGATGCTGCGGCTGTTGCCGGTTGGCAATAATCTCGCGCTCAACCTCATCGCCGGCGCCACCGGCCTTGCCACTGGGCCGTTCCTTGCCGCGAGCCTGCTCGGTTACCTGCCGCAGACGGTGATTTTCGCCCTTCTCGGCGGTGGCGTCGCGATCGGCGCGCCGATGCGTCTTGCGCTCGGGCTCGGCCTTTTCGCCGCCGCCGCCGGGCTTGGCTGGGCGCTCTGGCGGGCTGACCCGAGCGCTACTGGAGATGCAGAAGATGCCCGACCGCGCGGATTTCCCCCGGCGTGACCAGCTCGACCGAGGCGACACGCACCGAGTGGAGCCTTCCTTCGATGTCGCGGCGCCAGAAATCGAGGAAGCGATGCAAAACCGGAAAGCGTGGCGCAAGGTCGAGATCCTGCCAGATGAAGCTTTGCAGGACGCCGGGATGGTCCGGCATGTGGTAGAGAATTTCGGCGGTGGTCAGGCGATATTGCCGCAACTGGTTCGAGAGGTTCATGCACGATCTCCGGCAAGGTCTTCACGATCTCCGCCGGCGCCCGCGCAATGGGCCCGTGCGGTGCCCATGATGCTAGCCGAAACGCGCCGCGCTTCAATAAAAAACGTCATGAAATCATAAACTTACTACTCACTCGACGAGAGTGCTGCCAAACGCTTGACAGGTCGCGGCAACTCTCCTACATCGCTAGCACTCTCCAAGGGGGAGTGCTAGCAGCCGTTGCCCCGCATGCCCGCGGGGCTGACCTGTTGGCCTAAATTCAACAGAAATTTCAGGAGCGATCCGCATGAAGTTCCGTCCCCTGCACGACCGGGTCGTGGTCCGGCGGCTGAACGCCGAGGAAAAGACCGCCGGCGGCATTATCATTCCCGACACCGCCAAGGAAAAGCCGATGGAAGGCGAGGTCATCGCCGTCGGCCCGGGCGCCCGCAACGAGCGTGGCGAGCTGGTGCCGCTCGATGTCAAGGCTGGCGACATCGTGCTGTTTGGCAAATGGTCGGGCACCGAGGTCAAGCTCGATGGCGAGGAGCTGCTGATCATGAAGGAGTCCGACGTGATGGGCGTGATCGACGGCAGCACGGCCAAGAAGAAAGCCGCCTGACGCGACACCGCCTCGCATATCGTCTCTGAACACGAAGGAAACCAACGAAAATGGCTGCTAAGGACGTTCGCTTTTCGGCCGATGCCCGCACGCGCATGCTGCGCGGCGTCGATATCCTGGCCGATGCGGTCAAGGTGACGCTCGGCCCCAAGGGTCGCAACGTGGTCATCGACAAGAGCTTCGGCGCGCCGCGGATCACCAAGGACGGCGTCACCGTCGCCAAAGAGATTGAGCTCGCCGACAAGTTCGAGAACATGGGCGCCCAGATGGTGCGCGAGGTCGCGAGCAAGACCAACGACATCGCCGGTGACGGCACCACGACGGCAACGGTGCTCGCCCAGGCGATCGTGCGCGAGGGGCTGAAGGCGGTCGCCGCCGGCATGAACCCGATGGACATCAAGCGCGGCGTTGACAAGGCGGTCACCGTCGTCGTCGAGGAAATCAAGAAGCACTCGAAGAAGATCACGACACCGGCGGAAACCGCGCAGGTCGGCGCGATCGCCGCCAACGGCGAGGTCGAGATCGGCAAGATGATCGCCGAAGCGATGCAGAAGGTCGGCAACGAGGGCGTGATCACGGTCGAGGAAGCCAAGGGCATCCAGACCGAGCTCGACGTCGTCGAGGGCATGCAGTTCGACCGCGGCTACATGTCGCCCTATTTCATCACCAACTCGGAAAAGATGATCACCGAGCTGGATCAGCCCTATATCCTGATCCACGAGAAGAAGCTCTCCGGCCTGCAGCCGATGCTGCCGCTCCTTGAAGCGGTGGTGCAATCCGGCCGGCCGCTGCTGATCATCGCAGAAGATGTCGAGGGCGAGGCGCTGGCGACGCTGGTCGTCAACAAGCTGCGCGGCGGCCTCA
>NZ_JBMFWJ010000037.1:2905-27133 GCF_049965395.1 Acidibrevibacterium sp. | reverse complement strand
GCTAGACTTGTCGCAAGGCCGTGCGAAAGCGCCAAAAAACCAAGGAGGAATGTCCATGCCGATTAGCCGCCGCGCCGCCCTGACCGGCGCCCTCACCCTCGTTGCCGCCGCGCGCGGCCGCGCCGCCGAGACGCTTAAGATCGGCATGGTCTCGCCGCTCACCGGCCCCGCCGCCGAGCCTGGGCGCATTCAGCTCAACAGCGCCCGCCTCGCCATGGACGAGGTGAACCAAGCCGGCGGCGTGCTCGGCCGGCCGGTCGAATTGATCGTGGAAGACGACCAGACGACCAACCCCGGCGCGGTGCTGGCCTTCAGCCGGCTTGCCAATCGTGGCGATTGCGTCGGCTATATCGGCTCCATCCGCTCGACCCAGATGCAGGCGATGGCGCCCGATATTGCCCGCGTCGCGCGCCCGGTGATGTTCGGCGGGACCGACCCGACCCTGACCCATAGCGGTAATCCGTGGCTGTTTCGCTGCCGCCCGAATGATCTCTACTCCGCCCGGGTGATCGCCGATTTTGGCGTGAACGACCTCAAAAAACGCAAATGGGCGGTGGTCTATTCAACCGATGCGTTCGGCGCGAACGGCATGAAGGCGCTGGTCGCTTCCCTCGACGCGCTTGGCGTTGCGCCGGTTCTGACGCAAGGCTACGCCAATCAGCAGCCGGATTTCACCCCCGTCGTGCTCGCCGTGCGCGGCTCGGGGGCTGACATCATGGGAAGCTATTTCACCTTCGAGCCGGATCAGGCGGTATTTGCCCGCCAGGTGCGCCAGCTCGGCCTGACTATCCCCTGGGTCGGCTCCCCCTCCATCGCCTCGCCGGTGACGCTCCATCTCGCCGGCCCGGCGCTTTGGGGGAGCTACGGCATCGCCGATTTCAACGTCGATTCGAGCGCCGCCGCCGGCGCTTTCGCCGCCGCCTATGCCCGCGCCTATGGCGGCGCGCAGCCGGATAATGGCTGGACCTATGACGGGATGCACATCCTCGCCCGCGCCATCAACGCCGCCGGCAACACCGAACCGGCGGCGATCCGCAGCGCCATCCTCGCCATCCGCGGCTATCAGGGCGCCGAGGGCGTCTATAATTTCGACGCCAACGGCGATGGGCTACACGGCTACAACGTCGTGCGAAACGAGAAGGGAAAATTGAAATTCATCCGCCATGTCGAGTTCCCGGTGGCTGGCTGACGCCGCGGCGGAGGGCGGCAAAGCCGAGGGCGCCGACGGCGAACAGCGAGAGGCTTGCCGGTTCGGGAACGGCCGAGGAGGTGTCGGCGACGGCAAGATACTGCGGGCCGTCAAGCCCGGTGACCGGGGACGCATCGATCACGGCGCCGGTGGTGGCATTGTATTCCCCGATCGTATTGGCGCGTGGATTAGTGACGAAGAGGTCCGATCCCGACACCGCGATGCCGTAAGGAGTGCCCAAACCAGAAACCAGAGACGAGTTGATCGCGGCTCCGGTTGCGGCATCGTATTGCCCAACTGTTTCGTTATCAAAACTTTAGACGTAAAGATCCGCCCCCGCCCGCGCAATGCCGGGCGCCCACACCGCAAGCGCAATGGCTGCGGCAAGAATTACCTTCCGTTGCATGTTTACCCCCTCGCTTCCCTTCAACGAGTGCCAACGCAGTCCAACCGCACGCCCCTTGAATTGATAAAATGTTAACTTTGACTGGAACGAAGATCAATCGAAAAAAAAGACGCAACGACAAGAAAGAAACCCTCCAATCCGTGACCCGCGCCAAGACCCTGAGCACGACGGCGAGCAGGAGGGCGTCGTCGTTGACAGCGCGCAGACTTGCCCCGACAAAGCCTAAGGTTCCCATGGCGGTCGGATCGTCCGGCGGAACCGCATAACGGAGTGCAGACGTCATGATTTCCCCCCGCGGTCGCCATTTTTTTGCCAATCCCGGCCCGACCAACATCCCCGACAGCGTTCTCTTGGCGACCGCGCATGCTTCGGTCGATTTCAACGATCCGGCGTTTTTTGCCGTCTATGAGGCGGGGCGCGCCGGCTTGCAGCGCCTCTTGCGCCAAGAAAGCGGCGAATTATTCCTCTATACCGCCTCTGGCCACGGCGCCTGGGACGCAACCCTGGTCAATCTCTTCTCGCCCGGCGACCGGCTGCTGATGATCGCTTCGGGCTATTTTTCGGACAGTTGGGCGGCGATGGCAGCGCGCCTTGGCCTTACCGTCGAAACCGTTGCCGCCGACTGGCGGCGCGGCGCCGATATCGCGGCGGTCGAAAAAGCCCTTCGGGCCGACGCCAAGGGCACGATCCGCGCCGTCTGCGCCGTCCATAACGAGACCTCGACCGGGCTCACTCTGCCGCTGCCGGCCATCCGCGCCGCGATCGATGCCGCCCGCCATCCGGCGCTGTTCCTCGTCGACACCATCTCCTCGCTCGGCAGTTTCGATTTCCGCATGAGCGAATGGGGCGTCGATGCCGTGGTCGGCGGGAGCCAGAAAGGGCTGATGCTGCCCGCCGGCATGAGCTTCACCGCGGTCTCCGAGCGCGGCATGGCGGCGCATCGCGAGGCGCGGCTGGCGCGCGGTTATTTCGACTGGACGGCCATGCTGTCACGCCCGCACAAGAGCTTCATGGGGACGGTTCCGGTGACGTTCTTTTATGGTCTACGCGAATCCCTCCGCCTGCTCGAGGAGGAGGGGCTGGAGAACGTCTTTGCCCGCCATCATCGCCTCGCAGGCGGGGTGCGCGCCGCGGTCCGCGCCTGGGCGGGCAATCGCGGCCCCGAGCTTTATGGCATCAACCCGGAGCGGCTCTCTGATTCCGTCACCACCATCCTGATGCCCGAGGGGTCCGACGCCGAGGCGGTGCGCGCCATCGCCCGTGAGCGTTTCAATGTTTCGCTCGGCGGCGGCCTCGGTGCGCTCGGCGGCAAGGTTTTTCGCATCGGCCATCTCGGCGACCTTAACGAGGCGATGGTGATGGGCACCCTCGCCGCCGTCGACATGAGCCTCACGCGCGCCGGCGTCCCGCATGGCGGCGGCGCCCTCGATGCCGCCATGGCCTCGTTCGCGGAATGAGGTAAGCGGCGCTGGGCGCGCCTTGAAGGACCGCTATCCTTCCGCCGAGATGGCCGGCGCCGCCCGCACCGCGTTCCGCCCTGCCTGCTTGGCGCGATAGAGCGCCGCGTCGGCGCGGGTGATCACATCACTGGGATTGACCGCGATCTTTGGCGACATCGCGGCGACGCCGATGCTGACGGTGACCACGCCATCCTGGTCGCGGCCCTGGTGCGGCAGCCGCGCTGCCGCCACCGCCGTGCGGATACGCTCGGCGATACGCGCGCAGGCGTCGAGATCGAGACCGGGCAGCACGGCGAGGAATTCTTCCCCGCCATAGCGGGTGATGAGATCGATCCCGGCCCGCATATGCTGGCGCAGCAGCGTCGCGACGGCGCGCAGACAGGCATCGCCGGCGGGATGGCCGTAATGGTCGTTATACATCTTGAAAAAATCGATATCGATGACGAGCACGCCGATCGGCGCCGGCGCCATGGCCGCGTCCGTCTGCTCATTCCACAGTTCGGCAAGCCGGGCGGCGAGCATGCGGCGATTGGGGAGACCGGTGAGAGGGTCATGATAGGAGAGCCGTTCGAGCTGGCGGTTGGTCTCGCTCAGCCCGATCCCGAGCAGCCGTTCACGCAGGCCGAAAAGATAGGACCGGCGCAATTGCCGCTCCAGGCGATGATTGGCGACCAAGGTGAGAACGATCGCGGCCCCGACCAGCATCGTCGTATAGGTCGCGATCGGCCAGCCGAGCATCGGTGGCGCCCGCATCGCGGCGATGAAAATGGCGAGCGTCCCGAGCGAGCCCGCCAGCGCATAGCCGAAGCGGAGATGGAGCACGGTGTTGGCGAAAGCAATGATGACGATCAGGCCGAACATCACCGGCAGCCGCACCGGCGCGGGCACGATATGGGTGAAATAGGCGACGCTGGCGGCAGCGACCAGGGTTACCAGGGCGGCGGCGATTTCACGCCGGAATTTCGGCGGCTCGCGCCAGATATAAGCCGCGAACAATAGCCCGAGCGGCGTGACGATCCCGAGCTGCACCCAAGCCATTTCCCGGGCATGGCTGAAATTCAGAATGACGTCGTCGAGGATGAAGGAATCATAGAGCAAGACCCCTAGCAGCAGGCTCGAGGCCAATTGGCGGCAGCGATCGCGGCCGGTATCGCGTTCGAAGGCGGCTTCCAGCGGCGGGGGGAATGTGAGCCGCCAGCCCGGCGCAGCGAGCGCGCGATCGGCAAATGTCAGCAGATCGGCGCCGTCATCCCCCCAGTCGCCGCTCATCGTCCCGCGCCCCCTATTCCAGGCCCAGGGCGCGCAGCCGTGCCGTTTCCTCGTCCCAACCGGGCCGCTCCTTGACATGCAGGAAAAGATGCACCGGCTTCTCCCAAAGCGCGATCAGCTCGGCGCGGGCGCGGCTGCCGATGGCACGGATGCGCCTTCCCTGCTCGCCGATCAGGATTGCTTTATGGCCGGCGCGCGCGACATAGATCACCGCCTCGATCCGCACGGCGCCGCCGGCGAGGGTGCGGAAACTCTCGGTCTCGACGGTGACGGCATAGGGGATTTCGTCTGAGGTCTGAAGAAAAATCTGCTCGCGCACGATTTCCGCGGCAAGCAGCCGGTCCGGGAGATCGGTGAGATCGTCATCGGGGTAGAGATGCGGCCCGGCCGGCATCGCGTCCGCGAGGGCGGCGCGCAATGCGGGGACACCATCGCCGGTCGCGGCCGAGATCATGAACACCTGCTCGCAGGCGAGCAAATCGGTCAGCGCCGCCGTCAGCGGCAATAATTGCGTTGCGGCGATGAGATCGACCTTATTCAGCACCAGCCAGCAGCGCCGCTTTTTCTCAGCCGCCCCCAACCCCGCCGCGATGGCGCGCACACCCTCGGTGAGACCGGCGCGGGCATCGACCAAGAGCAGCACGATATCGGCATCCGCCGCCCCGCTCCAGGCTGCGTCCACCATCAGCCGGTCAAGGCGCCGGCGCGGCGCGAAAATCCCTGGGGTGTCAACGAGAAGGATCTGCGCCGCACCCTCTTGCACGATGCCGAGGACCCGAAAGCGCGTCGTCTGCGCTTTGGGCGTGACGATCGAGAGCTTGGCCCCGGCGAGGCGGTTGAGCAACGTCGATTTGCCGGCGTTCGGGGCGCCGACGATCGCGGCATAGCCGCAGCGCGAGGTCATTCTTGGCTCCACGGTGAGATCACGGCGCAAGCCGGCTCAAAAGATCGGCGGCCGCCGCCTGCTCGGCCGCCTGCTTGGTTCCCGCCCGGCCATGGCCCGCCATCGGCGGATCGGCGGCGATGGTGACGGTGATCGCGAATTCCGGGGCATGCGGCGGCCCGTCGCGGCCGCTGACGCGATAGGCCGGCAGCGGCAGGCCACGCGCCTGCACCCATTCCTGCAACGCGGTCTTGGCATCCTTGGGGGGCGCGCCCTGTGCTGCCATCATCGGGGCGTAAGCGGCGCGGACGAAATCGCGCGCAACCGCAAGACCACCATCGAGATAAAGCGCGCCGATCGCCGCCTCCATCGCGTCGGCAAGCACGCTCGCGCGCTTGCGCACGCCAGCGCGCGCCTCCCCCGGCGCCACCGCGAGCACCGCCGGCAGCGCCAGGCGCGCCGCGATCGCGGCCAAGACCGGCCCCGAGACGAGTTGGGCGAGACGCCGCCCGAGCGCCCCCTCATCCTCACGCGCGAAACGCTCGGCGAGCCATTCCGCGACCAAAAGGCCGAGGACACGATCGCCGACGAATTCCAGCCGCTCATTGGACGCCATGCGATGCCGCCCGCGCAGCGCCGAACGATGGGTCAGCGCTTCGGCCAGCAATTCCGGGCGCGCGAAACGGTGGCCGAGGATCTGCTCCGCCGTTGCCAGGCGCTCGTCATCGCTCAATGGATGCTGGTGAACAGCCGGCTCCAGCGAATCTCGAACGGCCATTCCCAAATCTCCCACCACGGCGCCTCGGCATCGATCGAAAAGAACAGGAATTGCGCCCGCCCGACCAGATTTTCGAGAGGAATAAAGCCGACTGCGTTCAAGACCCGGCTGTCGAGGCTGTTGTCGCGGTTGTCCCCCATCGCGAAGACATAGCCCGGCGGCACCAGATATTCCTGGGTGTTGTCGAGCGGCCCATCATCGGAGGCTTTGAGGATTTCGTGGCGCACACCACCGGGCAGCGTCTCGATATAGCGCTTATAGACCATGCTCGGCCCATCATCGGTGACGGTATAGGTTCCGTCCGGCTCGCGTGGCACCTCGGTGTCGTTGATATAGAGGTGCCCCGCGCGCATTTGGATGCGGTCCCCGGGCAGACCGATGATGCGCTTGATGTAATCGGTCGAGGTGTCACGCGGCAGCTTGAAGACGACGACATCGCCGCGCTCGGGCAAGCGCCCGAAAATCCGCCCGGAAAACAGCGGCGGCGATAGCGGGAAGGAGAAATGCGAATAGCCGTAGCTGAATTTCGAGACGAAGAGATAATCCCCGACCAGCAGCGTCGGAATCATCGAGCCTGAGGGAATGTTGAAGGGCTCGTAGGCGAAGGTGCGAATGCCGAGCGCGATCAGCGCGGCATAGACGATGGTCTTGACGTTGTCGATCAGGCCGCCGGGTTTGCTTTGCGCCATGCGAGAGGATTCCGTTCCGGTCAAAAAGGCCGGCGGATCAAGCCGTCCGGCCATGCCCCTGTCAAGCCGCTATGCGACACGCGGGGTTTGACGCGGCGCGGCAACGTCCTCATCGGCTCAGGCCACGGGGTCTGCGGAAATGATCACCTGCGCGAAGGCGTAGGGGTATTCATCGGTCATCGATAGCGCGATCGCCGCCCGCATGCCCGGGGGGGTGAGGGCCGCGAGCCGCGCCGCGGCACCACCGGTCAGCGCCAGCGTCGGCTGGCCGGAGGGAAGATTGACGACGCCGAGATCGGCCATGAAGACGCCGGCGCGAAACCCGGTGCCGAGCGCCTTGGCGCAGGCCTCCTTGGCGGCGAAGCGCTTGGCGAAGGTGCCGGCGGCGAGCGCCGGGGCGCGGCGGGCGGCGCGCCGGCGCTCGGTCTCGGTGAATACCCGGCGCAGAAAACGCTCGCCATGGCGCGCGAGCACCGCCTCGATGCGCCTGATGTCGCAGAGATCGGTGCCGAGGCCGAGGATCACGCGCAACCCCTCACGCCCGCGCGCGCTCCACCTCGGAGATCCCCTGGGTTGCCCTGAGGCCGGCAATGATGTGCGAGAGGTGGCGGAGATCGCGCACCTCGACATCGACCAGGAACTCGCAGAAATCCTGCTGGCGATTGACGGTGTGGAGAGTGACGACCTTGCCGTCCTGCTTGACGATGGCATTGAGAAGATTGTTCATAGCCGCCGGTTCGCTGCCGGTAATCACGCTGATGCGCCCGATATGCATGCCGGATTTGTCGCGCCCGAGGGCAGCCAGATCCCAGTCGACATCGATGAAGCGCTCAGGGGTCGCGGCGAATTGCTCGAGCGTCTGGCAGGCCTTGGTGTGGATGGTGACCCCCTTGCCGGTGGCGATGATGCCGACGATCGGTTCGCCCGGCAGTGGATGACAGCAGCCGGCGAAATGCACCGCCATGCCGGCAATGAGGCCGGTGATCGCCATGCCCGGATCGGCGGCGGCGCTGGCATGGCGCGGCGCGCGGTCGGCGAGGCTCGGAACCATGCGCGGCGGGCGCGAGGCCTCACGCAATTGCGGATAGGCGGCGTGGACGACTTCCTTTGGCCCGATCGCGCCGGCGCCGACGGCGATGAAAAGATCCTCGAGGCTGGCCTGCTTGAGGGCTTTGAGCGTCGTCTCGAGGGTTTTTTCGCTGCCGTCCACCCCTTCCTGGCGGAAGGCGCGAACCAGCATGGCGTGGCCCTCATCCCTGTTCTGCTGGCGCTGCTGCTGATGGACGAAGCGGCGGATGCGCGCCCGCGCCTTGCCGGTGACGCAGAAACGCTCCCATTGCGGCGACGGCGTGCCGCCGCGCGCGGTCATGATCTCGACCTGGTCGCCGTTCTGAAGCTGATAGCGGAGCGGCACCAACCGCCCGTTCACCTTGGCGCCGACGCAGGTATCGCCGACCTGGCTATGGACGGCATAGGCGAAATCCACCGCCGTCGCCCCGCGCGGCAGCGGAATGAGCTTGCCCTTCGGGGTGAAGCAGAAGACCTGATCCTCATAGAGTTCGAGCTTGGTGTTTTCCAGGAACTCGTCGGGTGCGGCGGAATCCTCGAGGATTTCGAGCAAATCCTGAACCCAGCGGAATTGCTGCACCTCCTTGAGATTGGCGGGCTCGGCGCTACCGGCGGCTTTGTAGGCCCAGTGGGTCGCAACACCATTTTCGGCGATCTCGTGCATCGCGCGGGTGCGGATCTGCACCTCGATCTTCTGGTTGCGCGGATGGCGCAGCGTGACGCCGGTATGGAGGCTCTGATAAAGATTCGATTTCGGGGTGGAGATATAATCCTTAAAGCGCCCCGCGATCACCGGATAGGCGGCATGGACGGCGCCAAGCGCGGCGTAACAGGCTTCGCGTGTCGGCACCACGATGCGGAACGCCATGATGTCGGAAAGCTGCTCGAAGCTCACCTTGCGGCGCTGCATCTTCTCCCAGATCGAGAACGGCGATTTTTCGCGCCCGGTGACCTCGAGCACGGGGACGCCGGCGGCCTCGCAAATGCTGCGCAATTCGCGGCGCACCTCCTCGATGACGTCGGCCCCCTGGCCGCGGAGGAAATTGAGCCGGGCCTGGATGGTCTCATAGGCGGCCGGCTCGATCTGAGCGAAGGCGAGGGTTTGCAGCTCGGTCTTGACCTGATCCATGCCGATCCGTTCGGCGAGCGGGGCATAGATTTCCATCGTTTCGCGGGCGATGCGCTCGCGCCGGGCGGGGTCGCGCACGAAATGGAGGGTGCGCATATTGTGCAGCCGGTCGGCGAGCTTGACCAGAAGCACCCGGATATCCTTGCTTATCGCGAGCACCAGCTTGCGGAAATTCTCCGCCTGCTTGGTGCGATCCGATTGCAGTTCGAGCCGGGTGAGCTTGGTCACGCCATCGACGAGACCGGCGACATCGGCGCCGAAACGGCTGCCGATCTCGGCGAGCGTGGCCTTGGTGTCCTCGATCGTGTCGTGCAGCAGGGCGGTGCAGAGACTGGCGGTATCGAGCTTGTAGCCGGCGAGAATGGTCGCGACCGCAAGCGGGTGGGTGATGTAGGGATCGCCATTGTCGCGGCGCTGCTCGGCATGGGCGGCGCTCGCGAAGTCATAGGCGGCGGCGATCAGCGCGCCATCGGCTTTGGGGGCATAGCGGGTGACGCGGCGGATCAGTTCCTCGACCGGGGACAGCCGCGCATGGCCAGGGAGTTGGGCAAAAGGTTGCGAGAAGCCGCCTTCCGGGAGGCGTGGGAACGCCGGGATGATGCTACCGCCGCGACACGCTGCCACCGCCCGGCTCCTTTGGCTGCCGCCTAGCGGCGGGGACGCCCGGAAAGCTCGGCCTCGATCGCTGCCTCGAGATCGCTCGGCGACAGATCGTCACCGTCAAGCGGCAAATTGCCCAGCTCCTCGTCGGCGGCAACATCCTGGAGGCCGAAAATATTCTGCTCGGTCGGGATCAGATCCGCCACCTCCTCCTCGGCCGGCTCTGGCTCCGGGGCGCGGGCCAGCGAGCGGATGAGATCGCTCTCGAGCTTGCCGGTATCGATCGTTTCCTCGGCGATCTCGCGCAAGGCAACGACCGGGTTCTTGTCGTTGTCGCGGTCGATGGTCAATTCCTCGCCGCGACTGAGATTGCGCGCCCGCTGTGCCGCGAACAACACCAGCTCGAAGCGATTGGGGACTTTTTCGACGCAATCCTCGACAGTCACGCGTGCCATACGGGCATGCTCCACGCTGCAATGGTTGGGGATAGCAAGAATTAGGCGCGCGGGAGACGAATAGCAAGCCAAAAGCGCCAGTCGGCCGCGGCCGGCCGGCGCGCGGGTGGCCAAACGCGCACGAGGCGGCTAGGCTCGCCCAAGATGCCAAGGAGAAAGAGACGTGGACGAAACCCCGACGCCGAATGAAGCGCAATGGAGGAACTGGAACGAGATCTCGGGGCCGAAATGGGTGCGCGCGGCGGCGGTGATGGAGGGGCGCCTCGCGCCGGTCAATGACCTGCTGCTCAGCGAAGCCGCGCCGCGCCCCGGTGAGCAGGTCCTCGAGATCGGCTGCGGCACCGGCGCGACCACGCTTCGCCTCGCTGCGGCGGTCGGCGCCACCGGCGGCGTCCTTGGCGTCGATATCTCGGCGCCGATGCTGGCGCTGGCGGAAAAAAGGCTCGCCGAGGCCGGGGCGGCTCAAGCCAAGCTCCTCGTCGCCGACGCGCAAATCCACCCCTTCCCCGCAGCCACCTTCGCGCTGGCACTCTCGCGCTTCGGGGTGATGTTCTTCGCCGATCCCATTGCCGCGTTTCGCAACATCGCCGCCGCCCTCGCGCCCGGCGGGCGCCTCGTCTTTGCCGCCTGGGCCGGGATCGAGGCCAATCCGCACTGGGAGATCCCCTACGCGATCGCGCGCCGCCATCTCGGCCCGCCCAAGCCGCGCCCGCCGCGAAGCCCCGGGCCACTTGCCTTCAGCGACGCCGATTATGTCCGCGACATCCTCGCCGCCGCGGATTTCGAGGCCATCACCGTCGCCCCGGTTGCGGTGACGCTGGCCGGCCGGGGCGCCGCGGAAGAAGCCGAACTCGCAACCCTATTCGGCCCCTCCGGCGCGTTGGTCGAAGAAAAACGCCCCGATGACGCGCTGCGAGCGACCTTGCGCGACGAAATGGCCGCCGCCTTCGCGCGCTTTCCAACCCTTCCCGACGGCGGGCTCGCCCTGCCGGCGACCGTGATGATGGCGTCGGCGCGCCGACGCTGACCGCTCTTGCCGGCAGCGGCAGCGATGCTGGCCTTCCTTGAACCCCCGAACGATCCGGCGCATATCGGGGGCGCGAAAGGAGGACATCGATACCCATGACCGAGACGGCATCCCAGGCTCCTGGCCAAAGTGAGGAGCGGCATGATTTCAGCGCCGAGGTCGGGCGGCTGCTCGATCTCGTGGTCCACGCGCTTTATTCCGAGCGCGAGATTTTTCTCCGTGAATTGGTCGCCAACGCCGCCGATGCGCTCGACCGTCGCCGCTTCGAGGCGTTGACTGAGCCCTCGCTCGCGCTGCCGGACGGGGCGAAGATCCGCATCCTGCCCGACAAGCCCGGCCGCACCCTGACCCTCTCCGACGACGGCATCGGCATGTCACGCGATGAGCTGATCGCCCATCTCGGCACCATCGCCCGCTCTGGCACCCGCGCTTTCAGCGCCGAGATCGCCAAAGCCCGGCCGGAGGAGCGGCCGGCGCTGATCGGCCAGTTCGGGGTCGGCTTTTATTCCGCCTTCATGGTCGCCGAACGCGTCGAAGTGATTTCGCGCCGCGCCGGCAGCGAGGAGGCCTGGCGCTGGCATTCGGAAGGGCGCGGCGAATTCGCCCTTGCCACCGCCGCGCGCGAGACGCCGGGGACCGATGTCATCCTCCATCTCAAAGCCGATGCCGAGGAATTCCTCGACCCGGTGCGGCTCGAGGCGATCGTGCGCAAATGGGCCGATCACATCACCTGGCCGGTGACGATTGCGCGCGACGGCAAGGACCTCCCGGCCAACGAGGGCACGGCGCTCTGGCGCAAGCCCAAGGCCGAGATCAGCGAACAATCCTATACCGAATTTTATCGTCATCTCGGCCATCTCTTCGATAAGCCCTGGGCGACGCTGCATTGGAAAGCCGAGGGCGCGATGGAATTCCACGCCCTCCTCTTCATTCCCGAGATGCGTCCTTTCGCGGTGGTCGAGGAGGAGCGCGCCTCGCACGTGCGGCTCCATGTGCGGCGCATGTTCATCACCGACGAGGCCGGCCTGCTGCCGAGCTGGCTGCGTTTCGTGCAAGGCGTCGTCGACACCGAGGATCTGCCGCTCAATGTCTCGCGCGAGATGCTGCAATCAACCCCGGTGCTTGGGCGGATCCGCAACGCGCTGACCAACCGGGTGCTGACCGAACTCAAGACCCGCGCCAAGGAAGATGAGGGTTACGAAAAATTCTGGGAGAATTTCGGCCCGATCCTCAAGGAAGGGCTATGGGAGGATCAGGCGCACCAGAAGGATATCCTGCCGCTCGCGCGCTTTCGCACCACCCTCAATGACGGCTGGACCTCGCTTGCCGACTATGTCGCGCGCATGAAGCCCGGGCAGGAGGCGATCTACTTTCTCGCGGGAGAAAATATCGCCGCGTTGCGCCGCGCCCCGCTGCTCGAGGGATTCCGCGCCGCTGGCGTCGAGGTGCTGCTACTCTCCGACCCGATCGACGCGTTCTGGCCCGATCGCTGCGCGAGCTTTGAAGAAAAGCCCATCCGCAACGCGATCAAGAGCGGCGACGATCTCGCCAAACTCGCGCCCGCGCCCGATGTGCCGGCTGCCGATGTCAGCGCGCTCGCGGCCGCGCTCAAGACCGCGCTCGGGGATGGGGTTTCGGACGTGCGCGCTTCCGAGCGGCTGGTCGAAAGCGCGGTTGCCCTCGCCCCCGGCTTGGCCGGCGGCGATCTCTTCCGCGAGCGGCTGATGCGCCGCGCCGGGCGCGATTTCCCGGCGCCGCCGCCGGTGCTCGAGATCAATCCTCGCCATCCTTTGATCACGGCGCTTGCGGCGCGCGGCGAGAGCAGCGATCTCGCCGAGATCGCGGCAACCCTCCTCGATCTCGCGCGCGTGCAAGAGGGCGAGGCGCCGGCCGATGCCGCCGCCTTCGCGCGCCGCGTCACCGCGCTCATGGCCGGTGGGCTCGCAGCGGCGCCGGCGGCATGAGCCCGCCGATCGATCTCGCCCTCGCCGACGATGGCGCGCCGGCGCTGCCGCTTTACGCGGTGGCGCCGACCGAGCTTGCGGCGCTCGGCGCGTCGCTTCCCGCGGCGGCGTGGCGCTATGTCTGCGCCAGCGGCTTTACCGCCAAGGCGGGGGAGCTCTGTCTCCTTCCCGGCGAGGCGGGTCTTGCCGGCGCGGTGCTCGGCCTTGGCGAGAGCGTGGCCGACGACGGTGTTTCGCCCACTGGCATATCACCCTGGACGTTCGGCGATCTCCCCTTCCGCCTGCCCGAGGACACGCTCTGGCGTCTCGCGCCGGGTGATTATGATCCCGGGCACGCGGTCCTCGGCTTCGCCCTCGGGGCCTATCGCTTTGCTTCCTTCAAGCCGCCTGCGCGCAAGCCGGCGCGGCTTGTCGCGCCGGCCGGCACCGAGGCGGCGCAGGTCGCGGCGGAGGCGATCATCATGGCCCGCGATCTCGTCAACATGCCGGCCAATCATCTCGGGCCGGCGGAACTCGCGAACGCGGTCGCGGCACTCGGCAAAGAATTTGGCGCGTCGGTCGAGATCATCGCCGATCACGCGCTCGAAGCCGGCTATCCGGCGCTGGCCGCCGTCGGGCGGGGGGCGGCGCGGGCGCCACGGGTCGCTATTCTGCGTTGGGCGGGGTCGCGGGCGGCGCCGGAAGCCCCGCTGATCGCGCTCTGCGGCAAGGGGGTCTGTTTCGACAGCGGCGGCTATGATCTGAAGCCGTCGGCCGCCATGCTGCGGATGAAAAAGGATATGGGTGGCGCCGCGGTGGTGATGGCGGCGGCGCGGATGATCATGGCAGCAGACCTGCCGGTGCGGCTCGCGTTGCGCGTCGGCTGCGTCGAAAACAGCGTCTCCGGCGCGGCGATGCGCCCGCTCGACGTGCTCGCGACCCGCAAGGGTCTCACCGTCGAAATCGGCAATACCGATGCCGAGGGGCGGCTGTTGCTCGCCGATCTGCTCGCCGAGGCGTGTGAGGAGGCGCCGACCCTGATCATCGATTGCGCAACGCTCACGGGTGCGGCACGCTCGGCCCTTGGGCCGGATCTGCCGGCGCTTTTTAGCAATGATCAAATCTGGGCGGAACGGCTCCTCGCGGCCGGTAAAGCCTGTTGTGATCCGCTCTGGCAATTACCACTCTGGGCTGATTACGGCACATGGCTTCGCAGCCATGTCGCAGATTTGAACAACATTGCGGGAAATACACATGGAGGTGCGGTCGTCGCGGCGTTATTTCTTGAACGGTTCATTGCGACGGGCGTGCCCTGGGTGCATATCGACCTCTATGCTTGGAACGACTCAACACGCCCTGGCCGGCCCGAAGGCGGCGAAGCCCAAGCCGCCCGGGCGATCGCCGCCGCGGTCAGCTTGCATTTTTCTGGCTAGCATTTCTCCGGCCAGACCAAAGGCGACCAAAAGAAGGATTGACACCATGCCTGCCTCCTCTGATCCCACCACCGATACCTTGCTCGCCATCCTCCGCGACACTGTCGTCTCCCTGGTCCGTCGCGAGGGCCCCGATCTCTCGGCGCGCCAGCTCGCGGTGTTCCTGACCTGCTATCTGCAGGACGGCAACCACACCGTCCGTGGCTTGGCCGGCGATCTCCACGTCTCAAAGCCCGCGATCACCCGTGCCCTCGATCGCCTCGGCGAGCTGGAACTCGCCCGCCGCAAGGTCGATCCGCAGGATCGCCGCAGCGTGCTCGTGCAGAGGACCTTGAAGGGCAGCGCGTTGCTGCGCGATCTCAAACACATGATGGCCGACGCCGCGGCGGAGGCGAAAAAGCGCGCAGCCACGGCCGGCGACTCGCCGCGCAAGGTCGCCAACGGCTGACCGCCCTCCCCCGATCTCGCCCCGCCTGCCGCTGCGGCCACCGCTTTTTTACTTGACGGTGAAGGCCGTAATCCGCCCGCCGGCGACGGCCGCGATGATTTCGTGGCCGCCCGCACGATAGGCGATGGCCGGCGCGGTGATCGGCCCGCCTGCGCTCTCATGCCAGAGTTCGCGGCCGTTCTCTGCGGCATAGGCGACGAGATTGCCGTCTGGCGTGCCGGTGAAGACGAGGCCGCTTGCGGTGAGCAGCACGCCGGCATCGATCAGCTTTTCGAGTTGCGGCCCGAGCTTGGGCGTGCCGAACGACGCCGAGGGCGGCGGCGGCAGATGCAGCGGCGGGAAATGCTGTCGCCAGAGAAAGGTGCCGCTCGCCACCGCGATGGCGTTGAAACTGGTATCACCGGGGCCAAGCACACTGACATCGCTGCCGGTCTTGCTCAGAACCACGCGCGCGCACTGGTCGGCGCTGACGATGAAGAGGGCATTATCGGGGACGTCGAAAGCGCCGCCCTGGCTTTGAACGCCGCCATCGATCGCCGGGCACATCACGGCGCCGCCGCCCGGCGCGCGGGTCGCGCCGTTTTTCACGAAGCTCAAGGCGGAGTGGTCGAGCAGGGCGCCATTGTCGCCATCGCTGACCCAGAGATTGCCGCCTCTGTCGCCAACGATGACGAGATCGTGCTGCGTGTCGACGACCCGGCCGACGGCCAGCAGCGGCGCCGTCGAGAGCCCCCAATTCCAGGTGTCGTGCGCGATGAACTGGTGATAGCCGCGGAGCTTGGGCTCGGGTGTCGCGAGATCGAGCGCGACCAGAGAATCGCTATAAAGGTTGGCGCCGGGCCGGGACGCGCCGTCATAGGCGGGATTGGGGCTGCCGAGGGTCGCGAAAAGCGTGTGGGTCGCGGGCGAGAGGGCGATGCCGACCGGCGAGACGCCGCCACGCTGCCCGGATGTGCCACCCCAGCTCTCATGGCCCACCATCCCCGCGCCGGGGATGGTATTCCAGGTCCACAGGCGATGGCCGTCGCGCGCGGCGAAGGCGGCGATGGCGCCGCTGCCACCCTCTGGCGTCGCGGCGATCCCGATCAGCAGCAGATCCTGGCCGGTCGCCGGGTTGTGATAGGGCATCGGCGCGGTCACCAATCCCGCGCCCGGCGCCGCCGCGACCTCCCAGATCTTATGGCCGCTGGCGGGATCAAGCGCGATCAGGGCCCCGCGCTCGGTCGCAAGGAAGACATGGCCGTCAAATAGCGCGAGCCGGCCGGGGCCGGAAGCCACCGCCGCGCGCCATTTCTCCTTACCCTTGGTGGCGTCGAGGGCGATCACTGCGCCGTCCGCGGTCGCGAGAAACAGGGTGCCCTGCCACACCAATGGCGGCGTCGTGATCGTCCCGTCTTTCTCCTCATGGCGCCAGGCAAGATGGAGTTTGGTGACGGTGCCGCGGTCGATCTCGGTCGCCGGCGTGAACGGGTTATTGGCGTAGCTTTTTGCCGGCAGGATCCAATTGTCGGCGTCGCTCGCGGCGTTGAGGAAATCAGCGGCGGCAGGCGTTGCGGGTTGGGCAAAAGCGGGGCGGAGACAGGTCGCTGCGAGCAATGCCGCGATGGCGGCGCGGGCGGATAGCTGGGCGATCATCGGTTTCTCCTGATCCTTGGTCGAAATAAACGTCTCGGCCAGTCTAGCGCCGTTTCGCGCGCCGCGGCGTCTCACAGTTTCCGGCGCTTGCCGCCGGCGAGCGTCGGGGCGAAACTATGCCCCCGCCGCTCGACAGGGCGGTGCTTTTTCGAGGAGATGGCCTATGCCGACTGCCCCACTGAGTGCTGAGGCGATTACCGCGCGCCTTGCCGAACTCGGTTTTGCCCTGCCCAAGCCGGCAGCCCCGGTCGCCAATTATCTGCCGTTTGCGATCTCCGGCACTCTGCTGGTGATCTCGGGCCAGGGGTCGATCCTCGGCGAGACAGGGATTCGCGGCAAACTCGGTGACGGGCTCAGCCTCGAAGACGGTGTTCGGGCAGCACAGCTCTGTTTCGTCAATCTGCTGGCGCAAGTCGGGGCAGCGCTCGATGGCGATTTCGGACGGCTGCGGCGGCTCGTGCGGCTCGGCGGCTTCATCGCCGCGACCGCCGCCTTCACCGACCATGCACGGGTGATGAACGGTGCCTCCGATCTCGCCGTCGCCGTGTTTGGCGAGCGTGGCCGGCACGCCCGCACCACCGTCGGCGTGCCCTCGCTGCCGCTCGATTTCGCGGTCGAGATCGAGGGCATGTTTGAACTCACCTGAGCCGCAGCGCTCCCCAAGCGCCGCTCTCTGCCGACGATGCCGGATGGTGCCAAAGGAATGAGCCTCACGCTGCATGACCGCATCGCCGAGATCGCCGCCGAGGATTGGAACGGCTGCGCCGACATTGCGGATAATCCCTTCATCGGCCATGCCTTCCTCGCCGCGCTCGAAGATAGCGGCGCGGTCGGGCCGCGTACCGGTTGGCGCGCGCGCCACGCCGTGCTCCGCGATGCGCACGGACAGGTCGCGGCCGCTGCGCCGATGTACGTCAAATCGCACAGCTATGGCGAATATGTCTTCGATCACGCCTGGGCCGATGCGTTCGAGCGCGCCGGCGGGCGCTATTACCCGAAATTGCAGGTCGCGGTGCCATTCAGCCCGGTGCCAGGGCCGCGGCTCCTGATCCGCCGCGACAGCGGCGTCACCGCGGCGGCGTTCGGCAAGGCGCTGGCGGCAACCGGCGACAGCCTCGGTGTCTCCTCCGTGCATGTCACCTTCTGCACCGAGGACGAGTGGCAAGCGCTCGGCGCGGCGGGGTGGCTGCGTCGCCAAGGGCTGCAGTTTCACTGGCACAATGCCGGCTATGGCGATTTCGAGGATTTTCTCGCCTCCCTCTCGTCACGCAAACGCAAGACCATCCGCCGCGAGCGCCGCGAGGTTGCGGCCCAAGGGCTCACCCTGCATACGCTTGCCGGGGCGGCGATCAGCGAGCGGCATTGGGATGCGTTCTATCGCTTCTATCTCGCGACGGTGGAGCGGAAATGGGGCGGCGCCTATCTGCCGCGCCGGTTCTTCAGCCTGCTCTCCGCGCGGCTCGGCGAGGCCGTCATTCTGATGATCGCCGAGAAAGACGGGCAAATGGTCGCCGGCGCGCTCAATCTTCGCGGCCGCACGGCGCTTTATGGCCGCACCTGGGGGGCGATCGGCGACTGGCCGTTCCTCCATTTCGAACTTTGCTATTATCGCGCCATCGAATACGCGATCGCGCATAAATTGGCGCGGGTTGAGGCCGGGGCGCAGGGAGAGCATAAACTGGCGCGCGGCTATTTGCCGACCCCGACCTATTCCGCGCATTGGATCGCCCATGCCGGGCTGCGCCGCGCGGTTGGGGATTTTCTCGAAGCCGAGCGCCTCGCGATTGCGGCGCGGGAGGCTGATCTTCGTGCCTTCACGCCTTTCCGTAACGACGACGCCGAGGAGACCAGCACGCCATGACCTCTCACCATACGGCCGAACACCGCATCCTCATCGAGCGCGAGGAAATTCGGGTGACGGAATGGCGCCTCGCGCCAAATGCTGCGACCGGCCATCATCGCCACGGTTTCGATTACCTGGTGGTGCCCCTGACCGAGGGCGTGCTGCGGGCGGTCTCAGCGACCGGGCAGACCGAGACGCCGCTGCAACCCGGCAGCCCCTATTTCCGCAAGGCCGGGGTGGAACACGATGTCAGCAATGGCGGCACCGCGGCGCTCGCGTTTCTCGAAATCGAACTCAAGAACCGTCCGGGCTGAGAGGCACGGCGGCCGCGCCATCGCGCGGCGCGCGCCCCGGCAGCATGCGGGCGAGCACGCCGTCGCGCCAGAGATAATGATGCGCCAGCGCCGCCGCCGCGTGCAGGCCGGCGAGAATGAGAATGATCGTCGCGATGGTGCCGTGAACATCATTGATGGTCTCGGCCAAAGCCTTGTTCTTGGCGAGCAGCGGCGGCAACGTGAAGAGGCCGAAAAAGCCGAGCGGATCGCCGCCGGCCGAACGGTTGAGCGGTCCGCTGATCGCCATCGCAATGAGCAACAGATAAAGCGCGCCGTGCATCGCCCGCGCCGCCAACACTAGGCTGCGCGGCCCCGGCGGCGGGGCAAGGCGCCGGCCAGCGGTCGCGCGCCAGGTAAGCCGCGCCGCCAGCACCAGGATGAACAGCAGCCCGAGCGAGACATGCAGCGCTTGCGCTGCATGTCGCGGCGCCGAGCCACGCGGCAGCCAGTCCCAGAGCTGCGCGATGCTCCAGAGCGTCAAAACCAGCGCGACCGTGAGCCAGTGCAGCACCAGGGTGGGACGATCATAGCGTTCTTGGGTCATCTTTGGGCGTCTTCCTCTCAACTGCTGCCGATCAAAATGCCGACCCCGAACACCAGCGCGCCGCCAAAGGCGACCTGAAAGGCGGCGGCGAAGGGCGGCGTGTCCATGTAACGCCAGCGCACCCAGCTGATGGCGGCGAGTTCGACCACCACCACCGCGATGGCGAGCGCGGTCGCCGTCCAGAAACGCGGGATCAGGTAGGGCAGGCTGTGGCCGAGCCCGCCGAGCGTGGTCATCGCGCCGCAGATGACGCCGCGCAGCAACGGCGCACCGCGCCCGGTGAGGCTGCCGTTATCGGAAAGCGCCTCGGCAAATCCCATCGAAATTCCCGCCCCGAGCGAGGCGGCGAGGCCGACGACGAAGGCGTTCCAGGACTGGCCGGTGGCAAAAGCGGCGGCAAATAGCGGCGCCAGCGTCGAAACCGAGCCATCCATCAGCCCAGCGAGACCAGGCTGGACATAACGCAGGACGAACATCTGCCGCGCCGTGTGTTCCTCCTCGGCGCGGGCGTCGCGGGTGAGGTTTTCGGCGACCAGCTTCTCGGCGGTGGTTTCGTGTTCGGCCTCGGCTTCGGCGAGATCGCCGAGCAATTTGCGGATCGAGGCATCGGTGCTGCGGCTCGCGGCCTGGCGATAAAAGCGCTGGGTCTCCATTTCCATCAATTCGGCCTGCTTGCGCACCGTCTCGACCCGGATCTCACGCATCTGCCAAACCGGTTTTCTTTGCACGAAGCCGCGCACGTCCTGGCGGCGGATGAGCGGGATGTGTTCACCAAATTTCTCCTGATAGAGTTCGATCAGGCGGCGCCGATGCTCGTTCTCCTCCTGCGCCATTTCGGTGAACACCTTGGCCGAGGCCGGGAAATGCTCGCGCAGCGCCTCGGCGTAGTCGGCGTAGATGCGGCTGTCTTCTTCCTCGTTGCTGATTGCGAGCGCGAGGATCTCGCGCTCGCCGAGATCGGAAAAATCACGCATGGGAAACCTCTTGGCTTCTTGCGCCCCGGCGCGGCGCCGGCGCTGAACGGGAAGAAGTATATTCTTGTTCAAATCGCCCGAAACGCCATCAGGCGATGGCTTGCGGACCGCGACCATAAGTGGTCAATTTTTTCATACGCCGCAATAGCGAAGATGATGAAAGTTTTTGCACAAGATGATCGATTTGATCTTCATTTTTATTGAAATTGCAAATGATTTTCATTTCCAATGTTGGCTATCTTCTGAAAAGCGTGGATAAGAATCGGCATCGCGCGGCGGGAGATGGCCCTCCGGGGTGCGCGCATGCCGGTCGAGCCAGGCTTCGGAGGCGGGAAAAAGCGCCGCATGCAACCGCCGGCACAAAGCGCGCGCCGCCGTCCCCGGCCAATCCGGCGGCAACAGCGCGAGCGGCAGGTCGGGGTCATGCAGAATCACCCGGCGATATTGGTGAATGAGCAGGAGGCGCGCGACCAGCGCCTCCATCTCGGTGAGCGCGCCGCCCGCCGCGAGCCAGCACGCAAGCGGGGCAAAAAGCGCGACGAACCGTTCATAGCCGCCGGCCAGCCGTGCCAGCGGCCACGCCAGCGCGGTGAGGCGCCGGCCTTCGGTCGCATCATCGGCGCGGGCCTCGAGCTGTATCGCCCCCGCCGGCGCCGCCAGTGCCGTCTCTTGCGGCACGATCCAGAGACCCGGCAGCGGCGAACCACAGCCGGCCTCGAGCAGCGCCGCCCGCGCCGCCTCCGTCGCGATCTCAGGAGGCAGCAGCACGAGGCGCAGAACCCCATCCCAGGGCGGCGGCGCGGCGCGATAGATCCGCCGCGCGGCGGCCGCGAAGATCGCATCCCCTTTGGCGGTCAGACGATAGAAACTCGCCCGGCCGACCTTGCCGCCGGCGAGCCAGCCATCGGCGGCAAGGCGCGAGACGGCGGTTCTGACGGCGCCGGGGTCGATCCCCATCGCCGCGAAAATCCGCAGCATGGAAGCGAGATCGAGCGTTGCCCCGCGCGGCACGATGGCGTCGCCATAAAGGGTGATGATGATCGACCAGACGCGGAGCGGCGCCGCATGCAGCGCAGCAAGGGTAGGCGCGAGCGGCGCGGCCGGCTCAGCGTCCGGCACGCCATCGACCGTGACAAAGAAGAACGGTTTTTCGCGACATGGGGGTCTCGTCACACGCTCAGTGCAGCTTGACCGCCGGGTCGGCGCGGCGGTCGAGCGCGCGGGCGAGGGTTTCGAGCAGCACCGTGCCGGTGCCGTGCAGCGCGTATTGGTGCATTTTGTAGAGCGAACGATACATCATGCGGGCGAAATAGCCTTCGATGAAAAAGCTCCGCCCGACCAGAAACCCCATCAGGCTGCCCACCGTGCTGTAATGGCCGAGCGAGACCAGCGAACCGAAATCGCGATAGACGAAGGGCTGCAAAGCCTCGCCGCGCAGGTGGCGCGGCATCTGACGGTAGAGATGCGAGGCCTGCTGATGCGCCGCCTGGGCGCGCGGCGGCACCGGGGTTTCGAAGCCGGGACGGGGGCAGGCGGCACAGTCGCCGAGGGCAAAAATCGCCGGATCGCGCGTCGTCTGCAACGTCTCGGTGACCACGAGCTGGTTGATCCGATTGACTTCGAGGCCGTCGAGGGTCGCGAGAAAATCCGGCCCCTTCACGCCCGCCGACCAAATCACCAGCTCGGAGGGCAGAAAACTACCATCGGCGAGGCGGACGCCGTCGGCCGTCACCTCGACGACGCGGGCGGCGGTGCGCACCGCAACGCCGAGTTTGGTGAGCAATCCCTCCGTCGCCTGCGCGATGCGCTCGGGCAGCGCCGGCAGGATGCGCGGCGCCGCTTCGACCAGGGTGATCGCGATGTCTTTGCTCGGATCGATGCGATCAAGACCATAGGCAACGACGGCGCGGGTGGTGTGATGCAGTTCGGCGGCGAGTTCGGTGCCGGTCGCACCGGCGCCGATGATGACGACGCCGAGCTGGCCGGGCCGCACCGGCCCGGCCTGGGTCTGGGCGCGGATGAAGGCGTTGATCAGCCGGCGATTGAACCGCGCCGCCTGATCCGGGGTCTCGAGCGGCACCGCGAAACGCGCCGCCCCTGGGGTTCCGAAATCATTGGTGACGCTGCCGAGCGCCATCACCAGCGTGTCATAGGCGATGACGCTGGGGGCGGTGACTTCGCGCCCCTCCTCGTCGAACACCGCGCCGAGCGCGATTTCGCGCCGCGCCCGGTCGATGCCGATCATCTCGCCGAGGCGAAAGCGGAAATGGTGCCAATGCGCTTGCGCGAGATAGCTCAGGTCATGAGCGGCGCGATCGAGGCTGCCGGCGGCGACCGCGTGGAGAAGCGGTTTCCAGAGATGCGTGCGCGATTTATCGACGAGGGTGATACGCGCCGCGCCGCGCCGCCCGAAGCGGTCGCCGAGCCGGGTGGCGAGTTCCAATCCGCCAGCCCCGCCGCCGACGATGACGATATGATGCGCGCCCGCCGCCATGCTTGCCTCCCGCGATTCCGAGCCGCCAGAATAGGACGAGGCGCTGCGGAAACGAACAATCTTCTCACCCCGCGGCGCGATCATCGCCGTGGCGGAATTTAGGTCACCGAGCGTTACGCTTTTTTCTTGCCTTGGCGGCGGCAGTGAGGATAATCCCAAATTGGCAAAATGCGTTGGAATCACTTCGTGTATCGGCATTTTGGCGAAGCGCGTCGCTGCGTCGGTGGTCGTTGGGTCGCATCTCGGGAAGAGCGGGCAAGATGACGTGCGAGAGGGGGCGGGCGGGCGTGACGTGGGTTCCGATGTCACCATGAAAACCGCGCTGCGGGTGTTTGGCACCCGATTCCGCACCGAAGTCACCGCCGGCGGCGGTCGCGCGGCGGGGCGCGGGCTTGCCGCGCGTCTCGCAAGGTATCCGATCGTCAGCTGCGATATTTTCGACACGGCCCTGGTTCGCGAATTGGCGCGGCCGGCCGATGTGCTGCTCGCTGTCGGCGCCCGGGCGCGGGCGTGCGGGCTGATCCCCTGCGATGCGGCGGCGTTTCGCGTCTTTCGCCTCGCCGCCGAGGACGCGGCGCGCGAGGCGGCGCGCGCCGCCGGCCATGACGAGGTGCGCATCGACGAGGTCTATGCCCACCTCGCCGCGCAAGGGCTGGTTTCCGACCCGGTGGCGGCGGCGGCGCTAGAATTCGCGACCGAACGCACGGTTTGCCGGCCGGTGCCGGCGCTGCGCGAGACGCTGGCGACGCTCGCGCCCGGGCAGCGGCTGATTTTCCTCTCCGACTCCATCCTCCCCGGCGCCTGGCTTGCGACACTTCTCGCCGAAAACGGCTTCGGCGGCGCCTGCGAGGTGATTTCCTCGGCCGATAGCAGGCGCAGCAAGGCGAGCGGGCGGCTCTTCGCCTGGCTGCTCGCGCATCTCGGCGTCGCAGCGCGCGATATCATCCATCTCGGCGACAATCCGGTCTCCGATATTGCCCACGCCCGCGCCCATGGGCTGGCCGCCGTCCATTTGCCGCGCCGCGCCGCCCCGCCCGAGGACGAAGCGGTCGCCGCTCGCGATGTGACCCTCCGCCTCCTCCACAGCCGCCGCCGTGCCGCCCGGCCGGCGCCGGTCGGGAGGCGCGCCGGCGGCGATATCGGCGGCGGTGAGGGCGGGGAAAAACCGCTCGCCCATTATGTCAGCTTGCTGATGCTCGGCTTTGCCCTATTCGCGCTCGCTGAGGCGCGCCGGCTCGGCATCCGCCGGATCTATTTCACCGCCCGCGACGGCTATCTGCCGCTCGCCATCGCCCGCCGGATCGCGGCAAAGCGCGGCGATCCCGTCGAGTTGCACTATCTCGAAGTGTCCCGCCAGGCGATCGTGCTGCCCGGTCTCGGCGATGACCCCAAGGCGCTGGCCGAAGCGCTGGCGCATACGGTGAGTGGCGATCGCCTTGCGGCCATCCTCGCGCCGCTCGGGGTCGCGGCCGAGACCGTGGCACCGCTGCTCGCCGGCCTCGGGTTCGATCCGGCGCGGATCGTGGAAGACGAGGTTGGGCTTTGTCTCGCCGCGGCAGAGCGTCTGATCGCAACACAACCAGCATTGATCCGGGCGGCGCTGGCGGCGCGGCGGGAAGCGGCGCT
>NZ_JBMFWJ010000037.1:0-2805 GCF_049965395.1 Acidibrevibacterium sp. | reverse complement strand
GCGGCGCTGGCGGCGCGGCGGGAAGCGGCGCTCGGCTATCTCGCCGGCGAGGATTTTCTCGCGCCGGGGCGGCGGATGATCGTCGATATCGGCTGGCATGGCTCGATCCAGCGCCACCTGGCGCGGCTTACGGGGCTCGCCGACGAGGATCTGTTTGGCTGCTATCTCGGGCTTTTCCCGGCGGCGTTGCGCCGTGGCCTCACGCCCCGCACCGCGTCGGGCTATCTTTTCAGCTTCGGCCATCCCGAGCCGCTCTGCGATCTCATCCGCGAGGGGCCGGTCCTGCTGGAGCTTTTCTTTTCCGCCCCGCACGGCTCGGTTGCGCATTACGTCGCCGCAGAAGGCCGCTTCCGCGCCGTGCACGCCATCGAACAGGCGCCGGCGGGTGCGATCCGCGCCGCCTTCTTCGCGGCATTGGAGCGGGACTGCCTCGCCGAGATCGACGCGCTCGCGGCACTGCTCGATGGTGCCTGGCCCGACCATATCGACCCGGCTTCGGCGCTCTTTGACATCGCCGGCCTGCTGCGCCGGCCGAACGCACGCGAGGTGCGGGCGATCAACACCATTCCGTTCGTCCACGGGATCGATGGGCGGCGCATCTCGGCGGCGATCAACCCGCTGCCGTTGCACGAATTGCTGTTGCGCCCGTTGGCGAGTTTGCAGCGCCTTGCCACTGCCCCGGCCGGCGCCCCCTGGCGCGCTGGCGCGGTCAGGGCCAGCCTGCCCTGGCCGCTGCCGGATATGACCCATGCCGAGTTTCGTCACCGCGTCAGCCAATTGCGGCGGCTGCTGGGCTTGCGCTAGCCTCTCGGTTAAGGCCGCGCGATCGCCGCCGGCGGGCTCAACGGAGCGGGGCGAGGGTGGGGTGGTTGGCGCCGCGGGTGACGGTGAGGATCTGTCCGCCATCGCGCGCCGAGATCATCAGCATGTCGCCGGGGGCGAGGAGGTCGCCGGCGTCGCGGAAGAAGCCCGGTGCGGTGACATCGTCGAGGCGCTCGCTGTCGGCCTTGTAGTGCCAGAGGGTGAAGCCTTGGGCGTAGGAGAGCACCGAGAGATTGCGGGTGGCGAGCGCCATGGCGGTTTCCTTTGCGCGTACAAGGAAAGGGCCGCACCGGGGGGAGGTGCGGCCCTTCAGGTTGGGAAGAAGGAGGAACCAACGAACGTATTTCGCCCGTTGATGAGCATTATTTAAACCGTCAGTTGACACGCGTCAAGACTATTTTCCTAAAAATTTCGTCATACCCCTGCCATGTATATCCCGATGCCGCGATCACGCGACGATACCCTTGACGCGGAGCAGCCATTCCAGCCGCTCGAGCGCCTCGCGCCACAGCCGCCAATCGCTGCGCTCGGTGGCAAAGCCGGGATTCGGCGCCGCTTGCCGTTCGCCCCAAACGCGCAAAATGCGGGCATGGACGAGGTCGATGCGGCGGCGGCGATAGAGGGTATCGAGGCATTTGACCACATCATCAGGCTCGCACGGGCGTGGCGCGCGGCCGATGCCGGCGCGCACGCGGGCGCCATCGCGCCGGGCGACGAGGGCCGCCATGGTCCACAGCCAAGCCTCCTCGGCGCTGCGGAAAGGGATGGTCTGCGGGGCTCTGGCGGCGGGGAAGCGGTGCGACGTGTGGGTCATGCGGGCGATGCTGGCCATGGCGCGGGACTCCTCATTGGCGGCGGGAGGCGGATGTTAAGAACAAAGCAAGAACTATCTGCGATAGAAAAACCACGAATCGTGACCCGCCGCAAGGGTAATCAGGTAAAATTTCCTATTCCCTTCGGACTCAATTCCTTGCACACTGTTCTTCCAGCATTGCATCGGCCACCCACCACGTAACGGCCAAGGCGACATGAAACACGAAGATATCTGGCGTGCCCTCGATACGCTCGCCGCCGAGCAGGGGCTTTCTCCCTCGGGCCTGGCGCGCCGCGCCGGGCTCGACCCCACCACCTTCAACCAGTCCAAGCGGCGGATGCCCGACGGCCGCGCGCGCTGGCCGAGCACCGAGAGTCTGGCGAAGGTGTTGCAGGCGACCGGCGCCGGGCTCGAGGAGTTTACTGCCCTCGTCACCGGCGCGCGGGCGCTCGCCGCATCGCGGCCGCTGACCCGGCGGGTGCCGCTGATCGGCTTTGCGCAGGCGGGCGGCGAGGGGTTTTTCGATGATGGCGGCTATCCGGTCGGTGGCGGCTGGGACGAGGTGAGTTTGCCCGAGGTCGCCGACCCGCACGCCTACGCCTTGGAAATCAGTGGCGATTCGATGGAACCGGTGTTTCGCGATGGCGATATCGTCATCGTCTCGCCCAATGCGCCGGTCAGGCGCGGCGACAGGGTGGTGGTGCGGACGCTGCGCGGCGAGGTGATGGCAAAACAACTCGCCCGCCGCTCCGCTCGCCGGGTGGAACTGAAAAGCCTCAACCCGGCCCACGCCGATTACAGTTTCGAACTTGCCGAAATCACCTGGCTGCACCGGATTTTATGGGCAAGCCAATGACAAATCGGAGAATCGTCAGGGCGCTCGAGTACGAGCCATCGCGGACGTCGGTGGCAGGGCGCGGTCAGACGGGAGTCGGCGGCGGCGGCGGCAGCGGGGGCCTCGGCGCGGGATCTTCAACGCTGCGGAAGCGCCTGCTCCGGAACAATCGCCTAAGGGGGATCACCCGCACTGAAACTCGAACCGCTCGCCGGTCTCGGGGAGTTCGGCCGAGACGCGCGGGGAGCCCGGATGGAGCTCGACGCCGACGTGATGGGCCGCTAACACTACTTTGGCAGATTTCTTTGGCCTTTGGCATTTTTAGGATTCCCGA
>NZ_JBMFWJ010000036.1:0-27407 GCF_049965395.1 Acidibrevibacterium sp. | reverse complement strand
ACTTCACAAGAGATCCCGCGCCGCAGCACTATAGGTCGTGCGCACGGGCAGAGCGGCAGCGAGTTCGGGATCCCGAAGGGCCTGAAATTCCGCCTCGTGCTCATACTCCGGCATCAGGGCAAGCAGCGCCGGATCACGCCATGCCGCCGGATGGAAATAAATCTCGCTCAGGCCCTCGGGCAGATGCGGCGCCAGCCGCCGCAGACGCGATACGGTCATGTGACCGCTCCACGCGATACCGAAAGCATGGTCATTGACCATGAGCCCGGCGCGGCGCGCCATTCGGCGCAGAACTCGGCTCCAGGCATAAAGCGCGTGACCGCCGATCCCAAGCGGCGTGCCGGCGGCGGCGAGCACGGCGGGCGGCTCGGCCGGGACGCGCAGCGCACGGAGGCCGAAGCGGCCTCCGATCTCGATCATCATCCGGGCGACGCCGGGATGAAGATGCATGTGCTTATGCGCGTTCGCATGATCGAGCGCGAGCCCGGTCGCAGCAAAAGTGGCGAATTGCGCCGCGATCTCGTCAGCGAGCTGGCGGTAGAGGACGGGACGGAAACTATAGGCAAAGCCCCGCCGCGCCTGGTCTGCGCCAAACCGGCCAGTGGCATCGAGAAGATCGGGAATGGCGGCGCGCGGCAGCACCGCCGGCCCATCGACGAGCACCAGATGCAGGCCGACCGCGAGATCGGGAAGGCGCCGCGCCCGCCGCACCGCGTCCGCTGCCGCCGGCGCCGCCACCATCAGACTGGCGCTGGTGAGAATGCCATCGCGGTGCGCCGCCTCGACGGCCTCGTTGACGGCCTCCGAAAGGCCGAAATCATCCGCCGAGACGATGACCCGCTTAATCGTCGCGATAGACTCGCTCCATCCGTTCGTGGCGTTCCTGAGCTTCGATCGAAAGGGTCGCGATCGGTCGCGCTTCGAGGCGTTTCAGCCCGATCGGCTCGTCGGTTTCCTCGCAATAGCCATAGGTGCCACTATCGATGCGGGCGAGGGCCTGGTCGATCTTGGCGATGAGCTTGCGGGCCCGGTCACGGGTGCGAAGCTCGAGCGCCCGATCGGTCTCGACGCTGGCGCGATCCGTAATATCGGGTTCGTGAATCCCGCCCTGCGACAAGCTGACCAAAGTACCATCGGCTTCGCGTAATAAATCAGCGCGCCAACGGATTAATTTTTGGCGGAAATACTCCACCTGCAGAGGATTCATGAACGGTTCATCCTCCGACGGGCGGTAATCGGGTGGCAACGTCACCATCATCTTCGCCGTCCTGCTCTCGTTTCTTCTCCAGGCCGGAAAAGAATGCCGGCCTGCCCTTGGCGAGGCAAACGGCTTATAGCCGCGTCGGATGGGCGCGCCAAGGGGAAAGCGTGGCCGCCGCCGGCATCCGACGCGTTTCTTCAACGAATTGACATAAAACGACAATCACGGCGCCCGACGATCCCTGTCGGGCAACACGCGGGCGCTGCGAGCATGGCGCGCCAATTCCACCCTGGCGCGCAGAACCACCGCCGCGACGGCGGCGCGAAGCGCGGGATCGCGCGCCTCCCCGGGGTTCATCTCCGCCAAAGCGGCAAGGCGGGCGAGCACCACGGTTTTTTCGCCGCCGCTCTCGCCGGCGGGCGCAAGCAAGGCGCGCTGCAAGGCCGCGAGTTCTTCGAGGAGGTCGCGGCCGTGGCGGCGCGCCTTTTGGTCGGCAACGCCCTCATCGCCCGCCTCCTGCAACAGCAAAATCGCCTCGAGGCCGCCGATCGCGGCACTCGCCGCCGGGGCCGCGGTTTCCGCAGCGGCGTCACTCGAGACCGCGAAGCGAAGCTTGCTCGAAGCCTTGCGCGGTGCCGTCTCGCGTACCCCGCCGGGGCCGAAGGGACCAATAATGCCGATCATCGTCGCGGCTCCTTTTTCCCGGACAACTCTGCCGCCCGGCAAATCCTGCCGGCGGGTTCGACCGCCCGAGCCCCGGCCGCGGGCGGATTTGTCCACCCCCCGCCCTGGCACGGGACTTGCGATATCCCGTCCGCCATCCCGTCTCCGGCCAGCGTTGCCGCCCGGTATACGTCTAGCGGAGAAAAGAATGGCAGGGAATTCTTGACGTCTCGCTACTTTCGGGGACCGGTCGTGTTGCGCCCTTTCGTCTCTTGCCTGTTTGCCCTCGGGGTTCTGTTCGGCCCGGCGCTCGCCCCGGCGATGGCGCAGATCCGCATCAAGGACATCGCCGATGTCGAGGGCGTGCGCCAGAACCAGCTCGTCGGCTACGGCCTCGTCGTCGGGCTGAACGGCACCGGTGACCGGCTGATGAGCGCGATCTTCACCCGCCAATCGCTGATCGGCATGTTGGAGCGGCTCGGCGTCAACACCATGGACCAGGCCCAGAATCTCTCCACCAAGAACATCGCCGCGGTGATGGTGACCGCCGAACTCCCGGCTTTTGCGCGCAATGGCAACCGCATCGACGTCACCGTCTCCTCGCTCGGTGACGCAACCGACCTGATGGGCGGGACGTTGATGGTCACCCCGCTGCTCGGCGCCGACGGCGAGGTCTATGCCGTCGCCCAGGGGGCGATTTCGACCGGTTCGATCTCGGCGAAAGGCGCGGCGCAGAGTGTCACCCGCGGGGTGCCGACCACCGGACGCATCCCCAACGGCGCGACGGTCGAGCGTGAGGTGCCGTTCTCACTCGCCAGCCTGCAGATTCTGCATCTCGGTCTGCGCAACCCCGATCTCACCACCGCCGAGCGGATGGCGAGCGTGGTCAACAAGGCGCTCGGCGGCCAGCTCGCCTCCGTCACCGACCCGCGCACCATCGCCGTCGATCTCCATGGCCGTGACGTCGTTTCGACACTGGCGCGGATCGAGAATCTGCATGTCGAACCCGATCAGCCAGCCACCGTGGTGGTGGACGAGGCGACCGGCACCATCGTCATGGGCGCCGATGTGCGCATCAGCACCGTCGCCATCGCCCAGGGCAACCTCACCATCCGCATCACCGAGACGCCGCAGGTGAGCCAGCCCGGCGCCTTCTCCGGTGGCCAGACCGTCGTCGTGCCGCGCACCAACATCCAGGTGGACGACCAGAGGAACCGCAAACTCGGTATCCTGCAATCGGGGACGACGCTGCAGGAGGTGGTTTCGGCGCTCAATTCCCTCGGCATCGGCCCGCGCGACATGATCACCATCCTCGAGGCGATCAAATCGGCCGGCGCCCTGCAAGCCGACCTCGAGGTGCACTGATGGCCGGCGCCCTCCTGCCGCCGGTGAGCGCGATACCCCCCGAAGCGGCGGGGCTTTCGCCGGCGGTGATCAACAAGGCGTGGGCGGCGGCGCGTGATTTCGAGGCGATGGCCCTCGGCCGGTTTCTCGCCCCGATGTTCGATACCGTCGATCTCAGCCATTCCGCCTTCGGCGGCGGCAGCGCCGAAGAAAGCTGGAAACCGATGCTGATCGATGCCATCGGCAAGCAAATCAGCGCCGCCGGCGGCCTCGGCCTCGCCCGGCCGGTCTTCGCCGAAATGCTGCGCATGCAAGAGGCCGCCGCCCACGCGGCCCTAGACGCGCCGTCCCCCGCGTCATCCCGATCCTCGTCATCCAGAATGGAGAAGATCCCATGAACCCAGACCTGATCGACGCCACCGTCTCGCTGGTCGAGATCATCGCGCAAGAGAACGACGCCCTTCGCAGCTTTGATCTCCGCCACGCCGCCTCGCTCACCGACAGCAAGGCGCGCGCCATCGAGGCTTTCATCTCGGCGCAGGCAAAGCAGGATCGCAGCAAAACGATCAGTTCGACGCAGCGCGAGGCGGTGGTCGAGATGGCGGCGCGGCTGCGCGAGCTCGTGGCGGAAAACCGCCGTCTGCTGGAGCGCGCGATCGGGGTGCAGCAGCGCGTGATCGGGGTCGTGGCGCGCGCCGCGCCGCAAGCGCTGGCGGCTAAAAACAGCCGCTACAGTCCCGATGGATCGTTGGCGGCGGCGCGCCGCATGCCGGCGGTCGCGCTTTCGGCGCGCGCTTGAGCGGACAAAAGCCCGTTCCCGGATCGCGGCAAAACGCCGCGAACAACGCCAGCAGAATGGCTGGCGGCGAGGCTTACGAAAACAGACGGGACAACGGCGCCAAAACGGCGCCGCCGCCTACTTGATTTTCGCTTCGCGGAACGGAACGTGCTTGCGCACGACCGGATCATATTTCTTCAGCTCGAGCTTGCCGGTCTGATTGCGGGCATTTTTCTTCGTGACATAGAAATACCCGGTCTCGGCGGTAGAGACGAGCTTGATCTGAACGACGTTGGACTTGGCCATGCGATACCTCTCTCGCGCCGGAGTTGGCCCAGGATCAGGGAAAAGTCAAGCCAACGCCAACACCAGGGCCGGGCGCAAAGCCGCGGGCGCGGTGACGAGCGCGGACGGGCGGCAAGTCATGCCGCGGGTGGCACCAGGGTCAAGGCGGGCGGAGGTTTGCGGATCGCGCCGATCAGGTTGCGCACTTCCGCCCGCGCCGTCACATGGCTCATGCCAAAAGAAATACCGAGCCCCGCCTCGCGCACATCCATCAGCGTCAGCCCCTGAAGATAAAGCTCGCGGAAGATCACCCGTTCCCCGAATCCCTTGACGGTGCGAAAGCCGATCCGCTTGGCCAGGGCCTCGAGGGTCGCGCCGACATCGCGCTTGTTGCGCGCCTCGCCGGCGCCGAGGCGGTTCCTCATCACCAGCCAGTCGATGCGGCCGCGATCGCGCGCCATTCGGCGCTTGCGCGCCTCCCAGACCATTTCGCTATAGATGCTCGGGTGCACGACCTCGTGCTGCTCGGGATCGACCTTGGCGAGCATGGCGAAATCAACGAAACTGTCATTGATCGGGGTGATCAGCGTATCGGCGTGGGCGTGGCCGAGGCGGCTCAGATGGGTATCGGCACCGGGGCAATCGATGACGACGATATCAACGTCACCGCTGATTTCGGCCAGCGCCGCGGCGAAGCGGGATTGCTCGTCGGCTTCCGCCATCGCCCGGCTATCGGCCTCGCTCCGTATCACCGCGGCGAAGCGCGGCATCGGCAGAGCGATGCCGCGCCGGGCGGCGAATTCGGCCCGCGCTTCGAGATAATGGGTCAACGTCGCCTGACGGGCGTCGAGATCGAGGGCTCCGACACGATAGCCATCGCGCAGCAGCCCGACGATGAGATGCATCGCAGCGGTGGATTTACCCGACCCACCCTTCTCGTTGCCGAGCACGATGATTTGTGCCCGCTTTTCGATCGCAACGCTCGCCACCATTGTTCCTCACGCCATTCGCATATCATGTCCGCCGTCCCCCGCCGCCCGCCGCGAATCGCCAGATCGGTGCGAATCGGTCTAGGGTGACTAAGTTTATGCCCATCAGCGTGCCCGGCGTCCATGCGCCCGGTCGGTTCAGTTTCGCCGTTTTCAGGATGACACGGTTTTTGGCGATCTCTCGCAGCTCGGCTTTGTTCGCGGACTCCCCCCGGCCAGCCTGGCCCGTGGCCGGCCAGATCGAATGTCCCGATTGCGGGCTCATTCTGCGCGCCCTGTCGCCGCCGGCCGGCCGCCGCTTGCGCTGCCCGCGCTGCCGGGCGGTGTTGCGACGCGGACGCCCCCAAGGGGCTGCGACCGCCCTGCCACTCGCGCTCGCCGCCTGGCCGCTGCTGCCGCTCGCCTTTCTCACCCCACTCATCCATCTCTCGCTGCTCGGGCGCGGGATCAGCGCGGCGCTGACCACCGGGCCGGCGCTGTTGACCGCAGAGGGCTGGGTGCCGCTCGCCGCGGTGGTTCTGCTGACCGCCTGCCTGCTCCCTGCGCTCCGCCTGCTCGGCCTCACCGTCGTGCTGCTCGGGCTGCGTCTGGCCCACCCACCACGTCATCTGCTTCGCCCGCTGCTGCGCGCGACCGAACATCTTCGGCCCTGGGCGATGGTCGAAGTCTATCTGCTCGGGTTCTTCGTCGCCTACAGCAAGCTGATCGATCTCGCCCGCGTGCGTGTCGAACTCGCCGGCTACGCGCTGGCGGCGCTGATGCTGGTGATGGCGCTGATCGACGAGAGGCTCGACCCGACCGCGCTTTGGGAGGCGCTGGCGCCACCGACCACCAGCGCCGCCCCGCCCGCAGGGTCCGCGGCGCGGCTGATCGGCTGCCAGTGCTGCGGCCTGCTCTGCGCCGGCACGCCGGGGGCTCGCTGCCCGCGCTGCGGCAGCCGGCTCCATGTCCGCAAGCCGCATAGTCTCGGGCGCACCCTCGCCCTCGTTCTGGCCGCCGCCTTGCTTTATATCCCGGCCAACCTGCTGCCGATTATGACCGTCGATTACCATGGCCAAGGTGTGCCCAACACGATTCTCTCCGGCGTCGAAGAATTGGCGGCGAGCGGTATGTGGCCGCTCGCCATTCTGGTCTTTTTCGCCAGCATCACGGTGCCGGTGCTGAAACTGCTCGGGCTCGGCCTATTGCTCGTGAGCACGCGAGCCGGCGCACGCCGGCGGCTCCTCGATCGCGCCCGGCTTTATCGCCTGATCGATGCCATCGGGCGATGGTCGATGATCGATGTGTTTATGCTCACCATCCTGGTCGGCGTGGTGCAGCTTGGCCTGCTTGCCACCGTCATCCCCGGGCCCGGCGCGGTTGCTTTCGCCGGCGTCGTGATCCTGACCATGCTCGCCTCGCAAAGCTTCGACCCACGTCTGATGTGGGATGCGGCCAGGCGCGGCCACCAGCGCCGGAGGCCGCGATGAGCGAGCCCTCGGCGTTGGAGGCGGAACCGCAACTCGAACGTGAACCGCGTCTCTCCCTGCTCTGGATCATCCCGCTGGTCGCCGTCGTGGTCGCGGTTTGGCTCGGCTGGCGAACCCTGTCGCAGGAAGGCCCGCTGATCACCCTCACCTTCAACACCGCCGACGGCCTCATCGCCGGGCAGACCCGGGTCAAGCACAAGGCCGTCGATCTCGGCACGGTGCGGGCGATCCGGCTCAGCGAGGACATGTCGCATGTCATCGTCGAGGTGCGGATGCGCCGCGAGGCGACCGCGGTTCTGACCGATCATGCACGGTTCTGGGTGGTCCGCCCGCGGTTTACGCCGAGCAGCGTCTCCGGCCTCGAAACCCTGGTCTCGGGCAGCTATATAGAGATCGACCCCGGCCCGCCGGGCGGCACCGCGCAGCGGGCGTGGAAGGGTCTCGAACAACCGCCGGCAGTGCGCTCGGGCGAGCCTGGTCATACCTATGTCTTGCACACGCGGAGCCTCGGCTCGCTCGGCATCGGCTCGCCGGTACTGTTTCGCGATGCCAGCGTCGGCGAGGTGCTGGGCTATGATCTTGGCGCGCCAGGCGGCGAAGCGGTGGTGCGGGTGTTCGTGCATGCGCCGTTCGATGCCTATATCCATGCGGGAAGTTATTTCTGGAGCGAATCCGGCCTCTCGGTGAACGCTGGCGCCAGCGGCTTCCATCTCGAGGTGCAGTCGATCCAGGCGCTTCTCACGGGCGCCGTCGCGTTCGATACCCCGCCCGAGGCACGCTCGGCCCCGGTTGCCGCCGATGGCGCCGATTTTCCCCTTTATCCCGACCGCACCGCCGCCGCCGCCTCGCGCTACACCAATTCCATTCCCATCGTGGTGCATTTCCACGGCTCGGTGCGCGGCCTTGCCGCCGGCGCGCCGGTTGAGATCTATGGCATTCAGATCGGCGAGGTCACGGACGTGACGCTGCACTATGATTTTGCGACCAAAACGCTCGACGTGCCGGTCAGGCTCACCGTCCAGCCGGATCGTATCTCCGCCCCCGGGGCGCCGCCGCCGACCCAGGAGCGGGCAAAGGAATCGCTTGCGGCGCTGACAAAAAATGGTCTTCGCGCGCAGCTCCGCACCGCCAATTACCTCACCGGGCAGCTCTATGTCGCCTTCGATTTCTTTCCCGGAGCGAAACCGGCGACCATCGGCGAGGAAGACGGCGCCATCGTCGTGCCGAGCCAGCCGAGCGACTTCGAAACCCTCGCCCGCATGGTCGATATCATTGGTCGTAAGCTGGAGGCGGTGCCGATCGAGCGCATCGCCGGCAATCTCGATTCCAGCCTCGCGGCGCTCGCCGGCATCGCCACCGGCAAGGAGCTGAAAACCACCCTCCAGTCGGCGGCGACGACGATGGCGAGCGCGCAGGCGCTGCTCCGCCAGATCAACACCAACGCTGGCCCGGCGCTGGCGCGGCTGCCGCGGATCAGCGCCGAACTCGAGGCCTCGCTCGATCGTGCCAACCGCCTGATGGCGGCGCTGGAGAGCGGTTACGGCGCCAATTCGCCGCTGCCGCGCGATCTCGAGCGCCTGGTCGGAGAGATGAACGACGCCGCGCGTTCGATCCGCAGCCTCGCCGACCTGCTCGATCAGCATCCCGAGGCACTGGTGCGCGGCCGCAGCGGCCCGGTGGAGGAACGATGAGCCTTCGCGTTCTTGCGATCCTGGCGCCGCTGCTTGGGCTGCTCGCTGGCTGCGCATCGCCAAATCCGAAGCTTTATACGCTGGCGCGCGTCCCCGGGCCGGCGGTTGCCGCGCCGGCCCAAACGATCGAGATCCGCCATGTCGGCCTGGCCCGTTATCTCGACCGCCCCGGCATGGTAACACGCGTCGACGCCTATCGGGTAACCCTCGCCGACGATGCACGCTGGGCGGAGCCGCTGGCGGACATGCTCGCCCGCGTCATCGCTGCCGATCTCAGCGCGCGCTTGCCGGGCAGCACGGTTTTTACCACCGCCAGCGCGATTTCCGCCGCCCCGGACGTTACCGTCGAGATCGATATCCAGCGCTTCGATGCCGGCAGCCGCTTCACCCTCGTCGCCGCTCTCGCCCTGCGGCGCGCGGGGCAGGCGCCGAAGCTCACAACCATCAGTCTCGCCGCCCCGCCGCCAGCCGGGGAAGAAAACCAGGTCGCGACCATGAGCCGCCTGCTCGGCGACCTCGCCGACCGCCTCGCAACGCTCATCGCAAACGACGGCCATTGAGCGCGCCCGCGGCGCGATTGCGGCGGGCGACGACCCAACCGCATCAGGTCGGAATGGTCTGACCTGGATTGGCCGGCGGCGGCGACGGCGCTGGCGAGGCGGGCGGCGGCGTGACGGAGGGGCCGGGTAATGGCTGGCTCGTGACAGGCGGTTTGGGTGCCGTCTTGAGGATCAGGTTGCCGGGGGTGATCGGCGACACGCGCTGAAACGGCATGTTCGCCGGCAACGCGGGCGCCGCAACCTTCGCCCCGGGCGCGGCCGGTGGCACTGGCGGCACCGGCAGCGCGTTCGCCCCGGTCGCTGCCGGCGGCGCCGTCTCGGGCGCCGTTGTCTCTGGCGCTGTCGCCGCAGGTGCCGTCGCGTCCGGGGGCGGTGTCGCGGACGGCGCGGGCGAAACCATGTCCGGCGCGGCGGCGGGTGGCGATGCCTGCAGGCTGGGCGGCAGAACCGGCATAACGCCGAGCGGCGGATGATAAGGCGCGATGATCGGCGACGGCGGCGGCAGCGTCGCCATCGGCCGCGGCGCGCTGAGACACGCGGCGCTGCCCATCCCGACGACCACGGTTGGCATGCCATCGAGCCCCTGTTCCTGCATTTGCGCCGGCGTGCCACACCCCTCCGCCGACATCGGCAGCAAAACGAAGCCGGCGAAGGCGTGCGGCGAAATTGCCGGCACGCCATGCAGCACGAGATCCAGATCCTGCATGGTGCCGACCAGCCAGACCGGCGCCGGGCTCCGCGCGCGGGCATAGGCGAGCAGGCGCAGCATGCGGATGGTCGGGTTGACGACCAATTGCTCGTTGCGCGGATCGGGAAGCAGTAGAGCGAAATCGCGCGTCGGCAGATAGCGGCCGGCGGCGCCGATCACCGCATCGGCATCGGCGGAGGCGGCGCGGACATCGCCCCCCGGGTTCGGCGGATCGAGGAAAACATACGTCGCAACCGGCCAGCTCGGGCCGATATAGACGCCCGGCGGCCAGGTGGGCCGCGCCAGACGCTGCTGGTTCGCGCCGGAGGAACAGCCGGCCAACGCCAGTAACGCCAAGCCACAGCCGAGAATGACAGCCCGCTTGCTTCGCACCCTGTCCTCCGCCCGATATGCGGCGACGCGTAAGACCCTAGCATAAGTGGCGAAACTTTTACACCGGTAAAGAAATCGAGGCGCGCAAGCCGCCGGCCGGGCGGTTGGCCAGGGTCACATCGCCGCCATGGGCGCGAAAGATGTTTCGCGCGATCGGCAAGCCTAGTCCGCTGCCGCCGGTCGCGCGGTTGCGGCTCGCCTCAAGGCGCTGAAACGGCTGAAACATTCGCTCGATGTCGGCCTCTGGGAGGCCAGGGCCGTGATCCTCGATCTCGATCTCCACCATCCCCCCCTGCGGCGGATGCAGGCGCACCGCGGCACCGCCACCATATTTCACTGCGTTCGCGATCACATTGCCGAGCGCGCGTTTCAAAGCGATCGGCCGGGCAGTGATCGGCAGACGCTCTGGGCCGGCATAGGTAAGGCGCTCGGCGGCCTCCGGCGCGGCATCGGCGGCCTCGTCGAGCACGGTGCGGATCAGGGCGACGAGATCGAGCGTGCTCGTGCGTTCGCTCGCCGCCGCATCGCGCCCAAAGGCCAGCGTCGCCGCGACCATCGCCTCCATCTCGTCGAGATCGGCGAGGATTTTGCGCCGCATCTCGTCATCCTCGAGAAATTCGGCGCGGAGCTTGAGGCGGGTGATCGGGGTGCGGAGATCATGCCCGATCGCGGTCAGGAGAAACGTCCGATCCTGCACGAAGCGGCGGATACGCTCGGCCATGCGGTTGAAGGCGGCGGCAGCGGCGGCGGCCTCGCGTGCCCCCCCCTCGGGCAGCGGCGGCGCATCGACATCGCGCCCGAGCGCCTCGGCGGCGTGCGTCAGCGCGGTGATCGGCGCGATCAGCCGGCGGGCGACGATCAAGAACAGCACCGCCGCGAGCGCCGTGAGGCCGAGAAACAGGCCGAAATCGAGCGGCGAGTGCCAAAACTCCGGCGCCGGCACCCGCACCGTCACCGCAAGCCAGCCGTGATCCGGGAGCGCGAGCCCGACCTCAACCAGCCGGTCATAAAGCGAGCCGAGCACCACGACATCGTGCGGGCGCAGATGATAGGGCACCGGCGACAGGGTGAGATCGGCCTGGATCAGCCGCACCAGGGTGAGCGGCGCCGGCAGCAGCTCCGCCGGCGGCGCCTCGAGCAACGCCGCTTGCGTGCCAGGCGGCAGTTCGATCGCGCGGAGCAGCGCCGCCCGCCCGCCATCCGGCGTATTCATCACCACCGCGCGATAGACCGCCATCACCCGCGCCGCGACATCGCGCGCTTGCCCTAGGCGGTTGAGATCGCCGCGGTCGATTACATGAAGATAAAGTCCGCCGACTTGGGCGGCGACGAGCCCGATCAGCAGTACCACCATCGCGCGCGCGAGCAGGCTGCGCGGCCATAACCCCATGCCGCGCCTCATGCCTTGATCACCGTCGCTCGACGTCACAGGTCAAGACATAGCCGCCGCCGCGCACCGTTTTGATGACCTGGGCGTTGCGGCCGTCATCATCGAGCTTGCGGCGCAGCCGGCTGATCGCAACATCGATCGCCCGGTCGAACGGCCCCGCCTGGCGGCCGCGCAGGAGATCGAGCAGCATGTCGCGCGTCAGCACCCGATGCGGGCGCTCCAGCAGCGCGAGCAAGAGGTCGTATTCGCCCCCGGTCAACGCCACCTCCGCCCCTTCCGGGTCGAGCAGCCGGCGGCGCGCGGTCTCAAGACGCCAGCCATTAAATTGGAAGGTCCGGCGCGCCGGCGCGCCCTCCGCCTCACCCTCGCCGCTGCGGCGCAGCACGGCGCGGATGCGCGCGAGCAGTTCGCGCGGGTTGAAGGGTTTTGCGAGATAATCATCGGCCCCCATCTCGAGGCCGATGATGCGATCGGTCTCATCCCCCATCGCGGTGAGCATGACGATCGGCACATTCGCCTGCTCGCGCAGCCAGCGCGCGAGTTCGAGCCCGCCTTCGCCGGGCAGCATGAGATCGAGCACGACGAGGTGATAATGCCCTTGCGCCCAGAGCCGCCGCGCCTCGCGACCGTCGCGGGCGACGGTGACGCGAAGCCCGCCGCGCTCAAGAAACCGCGCCAAGAGGTCGCGGATCTCGTGGTCATCATCGATGACGAGAATGTGCGGGGCGGGGTCCATGCGCGCGAGACAATAGTGATTCTGGCGACGCCTGAGGAGGGGCGCGCCGGCGATTTCACAGCATTGCCAAGGCGCCGGCTTTTCGGGCAGAGTACCGGTGTCCAAGAAACAAAGCCGCCGGCGGACGTCGGCGAAACCATCACGCGGGGGAAAAATGTCGAAAAATGACAAGCGGTTAAGCCAGAATCGTCGGAACTTCATGCAAGCCGCGGCGGCGGGCGCGGCGCTGTTCGGGATCGCGCCGGCGCTGGCCGCCGAGATGGGCGAAGTCGCCGGGCGATCGGCAAAACCGCTGCGCGCCGCCTTCTCCAATGCCGGGCTGCAGGCAACTTGGTGCGCACAAGGCAAGCGGGCGGCGGAATATTGGGGCAAATTGTTCAATGTCGAGGTCACCTGGTTCGATGGCGAACTCTCGGCCCCCAAGCAGCGCGCCGCGGTGGATGACATGGCCTCGCAGAAATGGGATTTCGTCGCGATCCAGGCTTTCGGCATCGGCACGCTGACGGCCCCGGTCAACAAAATGATCGCCGCCGGCACCCCGGTGATCGACATGGATACGCTGATCGCGCCGCTCGATCAGATCAAGGTGCACAGCTTCCTCGCCCCCGACAATGAATTCATGGGCGCCTCCGTCACGCAAGCGCTGGTGGACGCGATCAACGGCGAAGGCACGATCATCATGACCCAGGGCGCGCTCGGCCATACCGGCGCCCAGGGGCGCGCACGCGGCTTCAATGCGGTGGTCAAGAAATATCCCAAGCTGCAAGTGCTCGACACCACGCCCGCGGATTGGGACGTCGCCAAGACGGCGCGGATCTGGGAGACGCTGCTCACCAAATACCCGAAAATCGATGCCGCCTATTTCCACAACGACGATATGGCGCTCGCCGCCTATAACGTCATGAAGGCGCATAATCGCACCAACATCCTGATCGGGGGCTGCGATGCGATGCCGCCGGCGCTGGAGGCGGTGCTCGATGGCCGCATGCATGCGACCGTGCGCAACCCTTCCTGCCGCATCCATGGCGGGGCGATCGTCGCCGGTGTCGCGGCGGTTGTCGGCGGCGAGAAGACTGGGCCCGGCGGGATTCCGTTGAACGTCGTCACTGACGGCCCGGTCGTCACCAAAAGCAACGCGCCGGGGATGCTGTGGATGGAAAATCACTACCTGATTTGAGGGGGCGGCCAATGTCCTCGACGCCGCTCCTCGAACTTCGCGACGTCGCCAAATCCTTCGGCGGCGTCGCGGCTCTCAGAGGGGTCGATTTCACCCTCGCTGCTGGCGAAATCCACGGTCTCGTCGGCGAAAACGGCGCCGGCAAATCGACGCTGATGAAAATCATCGCCGGCGTCCACGCGAGCGATCAGGGCGAAATGCGGATCGAGGGCAAAATTGTGCGGCTCCGCTCGGCGCGGGACGCGCGCGAGGCCGGGATCGGCATGGTGCATCAGGAACTCGCCATCGTGCCGACGCTCTCGGTCGCCGAGAACGTGCTCCTCGGCATGCAGCCGCGCAACCGTCTCGGCTTCATCGACTGGCCGGCGATGGTGGCGATCGCTGGGCGGCATCTCGAGAGCCTAGGCCTTGCGATCGATCCGCGCGCCGAGATGGGAAGCCTGCCGCTCGGCGTGCAGCAGCTCGTCGAACTCGCGCGCGTGCTGTTTTCCGGTGCGCGCATCGTCATTCTCGACGAACCGACCTCGGCCCTCTCGCCGCCCGAGATCGCGCGGCTCTTCGCGCTGCTCGAGCGGCTGCGCGCCGAGGGCAGAAGTTTCATCTTCATCTCGCATTTCCTCGACGACGTGCTCGCTATCTGCGACCGCGTCAGCGTGTTTCGCAACGGCGCCAAGGCTGGCGAAGCGCGCGTCGCCGCAATCGACAAGGCGTGGCTGATCGAACGCATGATCGGCGCCGGGCATCACGAACTCGAGGAGAGCTATCTCGGGGAGATCGCGCTGCACGGCCCTAAAGATGCGCCGGTGGTCTTAGCGGCGGAGGGGCTTGGCCTCGGCGCATCGTTCGAGGATGTCTCGCTTAGCGTGCGCGCCGGCGAGGTGCTCGGGATTTATGGGTTCATGGGCTCGGGTCAGCTCGATCTCGCCCGCGCCCTGTTCGGCAAGACCCCGCCAGAACGCGGCATCGTGCGGATCGAAGGCCACGCCGTGCGGCTTTCCAACACCACCCACGCGTGCCGTGCCGGCCTTGCCTTCGTGCCCGAAAGCCGGCGCAGCATGCTGTTCGCGCTCGAACCGCTCTATAAAAACATGTCGATTAGCGTGCTCGAGCGCCTCGCCCGGCTCTGGCTCAAACCGAAACGCGAGCGTGAGATCGCGCGCCGGCACATCGCCGAACTCGGCATTCGCCCAGCGCTCCCCGATCGCCCGCTGGGGACGCTTTCGGGCGGCAATCAGCAGAAAGTGGCGCTGGCGAAATGGCTCACGTTCATGCCGAAAGTGCTACTTCTCTCGGAGCCGACCCGCGGGATGGATGTCGGCGCCAAGGAAGACGTGGTGCGCATCGTGCGCCGGCTGCGCGATGAGGGGCTTGCGATCATCGTCGCCTCCACCGAGCCGGAGACGGTGCTTTCGCTCGCCGATCGCATCCTGGTGATGAAAAAGGGCCGCATTACCCGCGAATTCGCCCATGAGGTGGTGAGCAAAGACCGTCTTCTCGCCGCCGCATGAACAAAGAACGCACCAGTTTTGCCGAGACCGCCCCCGCCATTCCCGCGCCGCGCCGCGGGCAATGGCTGCGTCTGCGGCTGCGCAATATCGCGCCCTTCGCGACCCTGCTGTTCCTCGTCGTGCTGTTTTCCGCAGCCAGCCCCTCCTTCCTCACCCTCGATAATCTCGCCAATATCCTGCAGCAGATTTCCGTGACCGGGATCATGGCAGTCGGGCTCACCTTCGTCATTCTCTGTGCCGAGATCGATCTCGGTGTCGCCAGCGTCGCCAACGCGACCGGCATCATCCTGGCTTTTTTCACCGCCCAAGATGCGAGCGTGAACATCGCCAATCTGCCGCTGCCGGGGGGTGCTGCGATCGCGCTCGCGGTGTTTGGCAGTTTTCTCCTCGGTGCGGTCAATGCCTTCGGCATCACCTGGATCGGCATTCCCTCCTTCATCATGACGCTCGCGATGTTGCAGATCGGCGCTGGCATTTGCGCAATGCTGGTGCGCGGGCAGATCGCCTACGCGGTGCCAAAAGTGATCGCGGCACTCGGCAATGGCGGGCTTGGCCCGGTGCCGTGGATCGTCATCGTGGCAGGCCTCGTGCTGGCACTCGCGCATATCGTGCTCACCTACACGCGCTTTGGCCGTTATGTGTACATGGTCGGCGGCAACCGCGAGGCGGCGGAGTATTCCGGCGTCAATGTGCGCGCCGTGATCGCCGCGGTGATGATCATCTCGGCGCTCTGCTCGGGGCTTGCCGGCATGCTCGGCGTCGCCCATTTCGGCAGCGCGCAACAGGATGAATTCGATAACTATCTGCTCGATTCGATCTCGGCGGTGGTGGTCGGCGGCACCAGCCTATTCGGCGGCCAGGGCGGCATCGGCAATACGCTGGTCGGCCTCTTCGTGCTCGGCGTCCTCAATAACGGCCTCGATCACGTCAATATCGACAGTTTCTTGAAAATTTTGATCCGCGGCCTGATCCTGCTCGCCGCCCTGATCATCAATGTCTATGCGCAGCGGCTGAAAGCGCTGCCCGAGACCGGCGCCGGCTGATCAGACGTTGAAGCGAAACAAAAGCACATCGCCGTCCTGAACCACGTAATCGCGGCCCTCGATGCGCAGTTTCCCGGCCTCGCGCGCGCCGGCCTCGCCACGACCCGCGACATAATCCTCATAGGCGATGGTTTCGGCGGCGATGAAGCCACGTTCGAAATCACCGTGGATGACGCCGGCGGCTTGCGGGGCGCGGGTGCCGCGCGTGATCGTCCAGGCCCGTGTCTCCTTGGGCCCGGCCGTGAAATAGGTGATCAGCGCGAGGAGATCATAGCCAGCGCGGATCACCCGTTCGAGCCCGCTTTCCGCGAGACCGAGCCCGGCGAGAAACTCGCCACGCTCGCTCTCTGGCAATTGCGCGACCTCGGCCTCGATCGCGGCCGAGACGATGACCACCGCCGCCCCCTCGGCCCGCGCCCGCTCGGCGACCCGCGCGCTCGCTTCATTGCCGCGCGCCGCGTCCGCCTCGGCGACGTTGCAGACATAAAGCACCGGCTTTGCGGTCAGAAGATCGAGCCGGCGCACCGCCTCGTGCTCGCCCGCCGGGATCGCCTGGCGCGCCGGCCGACCGGCCTGCAAGGCTTCCAGCAGCGGCGCGATCAACGCCGCCTGCGCTTGCGCCTCACGATCGCCACCGCGCCCTTTTTTCTGCAAATTCGGCAGGCGCTTTTCCAGGCTTTCGAGATCGGCGAGCATCAATTCGGTCTCCACCGTCTCGGCGTCGCGCAGCGGATCGATACTGCCCTCGACATGGACGATATCGTCATCCTCGAAGCAGCGCAGCACATGGATGATGGCATCGACCTCGCGGATATTGGCGAGAAACTGGTTGCCGAGCCCCTCCCCCTTCGCCGCCCCGCGCACGAGGCCGGCGATATCGACGAATTCGAGCGAGGTCGGCACGACCCGCGCCGATTTCGCGATCCCGGCAAGCACCGCAAGCCGCGCATCCGGCACCGCGACGCGGCCGATATTGGGCTCGATGGTGCAGAACGGATAATTCGCCGCCTGCGCTTGCGCCGTCGCCGTCAACGCATTGAACAACGTCGATTTGCCGACATTGGGCAGCCCGACGATGCCGCAATTGAATCCCATCAGCCCTGCTCCTGGCGCAAAAGCGCGACCTTGGTCATGAACGCCTCCCCTTGCCCAGACGCCAAGAGCGGCGCCGCCGCGGCGACGGCATCGAGGAGTGGCACCAGCCAATCCTCGTCCTCGCGGCCAAAATCGCCAAGCACGTGGCCGAGCACCCGTGCCTTCTCGCCAGGATGGCCGATGCCGAGCCGCACCCGCCAGTAATCCTCCGTCCCGAGCAAGCGATCGAGGCTGCGCAGACCATTATGCCCCGCTGCCCCGCCGCCGCGCTTCACTCGCAGCTTGCCCGGCGCGAGATCGAGATCGTCGTGGAACACCGTGATCGCCGCCGGTGCGATCTTGTAGAACGCCGCCGCGGGAACGACGCTCTCGCCAGAGGCGTTCATATAGGTCAGCGGTTTCAGCGCGAGCACCCGTTGCGATCCGATCTGCCCCTCGGCGATCAGGCCCTTGAAACGCTGCCGCCACGGGCCGAACCCGTGGCGGTCAGCGATGACATCAAGCGCCATGAAACCGATATTATGCCGGTTGCGGCGCATGCGCGGCTCGGGATTGCCGAGGCCGACCCAAAGCAACATGCGTCACACACGGTCCGCGCGATCAGCCCTTCTTGCCGCCCGCAGGCTTGGCCGGCGCCGCCTTGGCGGGGGCTGCGCCCTTGGCCGGCGCCGCGGCAGCAGCACCCTTGGCGGGGCTTGCCGCCGCCGGCGCCGCCGCCCCTTCGGCCACCTCGGTGGTCTCGGCCGCCTTGGTCGGCGCCGCGATGGTCAGGATCACAAAGTCACGATCGAGGATGGTCGGGCGGCAATGCTCGGTGCCCTTGAGATCGGACCAGCGGACATTGTCGTTGATGTCGAGTGCTGCGAGATCGGCCTCGAAATATTCCGGCACCTTCTCCGGATCGCAATACACATCGACGGTATGACGCACGACATTGAGCACGCCGCCGCGCTTGACGCCGGGGCTGATGCCATCGTTCTTGACATGCACGGCAACCGCGACGCGCACCGCCTCGCCGGCAGCGAGGCGCTGGAAATCGACATGGATCGGCGCGTCATTCACCGGGTGGAACTGCACGTCACGAATGAGCGCGCGCGTTTTCGCCCCCGCCACCGAAATTTCATAGAGGCGCGAGCGCCAGCCGCCGCGATGGATCTCACGCAGCACCAGGCGCGGGTCGAGCGCGATGAGGCTCGGGCTCTCCTTCGCGCCATAAATCACCCCGGGCACTTTGCCCTCTCTCCGGGTCGCCCGCGCCGCCCCCTTACCGGCTCGCGTGCGCGCCTCGGCCTCGATCGTCACGAAATTGGCCATGGTTCGCTCCTGCTGCTATTCATTCCAAACGCCGGCCTCCAGGGGTGCCGGCGCGGGTTGCGCTTAGCCGATCGGCGCCAGCGCGGCAACCTTATCCTGCGCCGTCCGCGGCCGGCGTGCCCGCCGCCCATTGATCCACCTCGGCCGGCGAGAGCAGGCGCCAGGTTTCGCCAGCCGCAGTCGGGGGGAGGCAGAAGATCGGCACGCCATTGGCGGTCCTGACCGCGGCGGTCAGACCCATTTCGGCGCGCACGGCGCGGAACAGGCCGCCATGCGCCACCACCAGCCAACGCCGCTCGACGGCAAGCACGCGATTGAGCGCCAAGCAGGCGCGCACCCGAAGTGCGCCGAACGGCTCGCCGCCTTCGGGCGTCGCGCGGCCGGCGAACCAATCCGTGAACCATGCCCCCATCGGCCGGCCTTCCTCGACGCCGAAGGCGACCTCACGCAGATCAGGCACGATCTCGACCGGAACCCCAAGGGTCGCGGCGGCGATATCGGCGGTCTGGCGCGCGCGGCCGAGAGGCGAGACGGCGATCGCCTCGATCCCGCGCCCGACCAGCGCCGCCGCCGCTCGGCGTGCCTGGGCGATACCATGCGCGTTGAGCGGAATATCGACATTGCCCTGGGCGAGATTTTGGGCGTTCCAATCGGTCTCGCCGTGGCGGAGAAACCAAAACGGCGCCTGGATGAGGGTGCTCAAACCGCCACCCTCAGGCAAACCCTTCCTTATGCAACACCCGCTGCACCGCCGGGCGGGCGAGCATGCGCTGGTAATGCGCGGCGAGATGGGCGGGAAGTGGCTGTTTGCCCGACGTGCGCCAGAACTCGATATAGAAAACAGCGGCATCCGCGATCGAATACGGCCCGACGGCATAATCCTTGCCATCCAGCGTCTTGTCGAGAAGGGCGAGCCCGGTTTCGAAAATCTCGAGGCCGCGTTTTTTCACCGCATCCGCATCGGCTTCGCTCGGGGCAAATTTTCCAGGGGCGAACATCCGCGAAAACCCCTGCATGTGGATGGTGGCGACGACATAATCGATGATCTCGAGCGCCCGCGCCTGCGCCTCGACGCCGTCTGGCCAGAGTTTCGCGGCGGGGTGGGTCTGCGCGAGATAATAGGCGATCGCCGGGAACTCGGTCAGCACCGAGCCGTCATCGCGGATAAGGGTCGGCACTTTCGACTTGGGGTTGCGAGCGGTGAACCCTTCCTTGAAATGCTCACCATCACGGAGAGAGATTTTTTCGATCTCGAAGGGGGCGCCGATTTCCTCCAGAATGACGTGAATGCCGATCGAACAGGCACCGGGCGCATAAAGCAGCTTCATGAGGGTTTCCTTCCTTGAAACTCATTCGAAAAGTGAGCTGACGGAGCTTTCGTCGCTGATCCGGCGCATCGCCTCGGCGAGCAAGCGGGCGATCGAAAGCTGGCGGATATTGTGGGCCAAGCGTACCGCTTCCGTCGCCAGAATGCTATCGGTGATGGTCATCATCGCGATCGGGCTTGCGGTGATGCGCGCAACCGCGCCGCCCGAAAGCACGCCGTGTGTCGTATAAACGCTCGCCGAACGGGCGCCGTTGGCAACCAGGGCGGCGGCGGCGTTGCACAGCGTGCCACCGGAATCGACGATGTCGTCGACCAAAATGCAATCGCGCTCGGCCACATCGCCGATCACGTTCATCACCTCCGAAACCCCGGCGCGCTCGCGGCGCTTGTCGATGATGGCGAGATCGCAATTGAGCCGGGTCGCGATCGCGCGCGCGCGGACGACGCCGCCGACATCGGGGGAGACGATCATGAGATCCTTGCCGTCGAAGCGCTCGCGAATGTCGCGGGTAAAAAGCGGCGCGGCGTAGAGATTATCGACGGGAATGTCGAAAAACCCCTGGATCTGCCCGGCGTGCAGATCCATGGTGAGAACCCGGTTGGCGCCCGCCTCGGTGATCAGATTAGCGACCAATTTCGCGCTGATCGGCGTGCGCGGGCCGGATTTGCGGTCCTGGCGGGCATAGCCGAAATAGGGGATGACCGCCGTCACCCGCCGCGCCGAGCCGCGCCGCAGGGCGTCCAGCGTGATCAAAAGCTCCATTAGATTGTCGTTGGCGGGATACGAGGTCGACTGAATAACGAAAACATCCTCGCCGCGGACATTTTCGTGAATTTCGACAAACACCTCCATATCGGCGAAGCGGCGGATGGCGGCGCTGGTCAGCGGCAGATTGAGCGCCGCGGCAACGGCCTCGGCGAGTGCGCGGTTGCTGTTACAGGCGACGATTTTCATCTGGCGTGATCCCGAGGCCCCGATCGATCCGGGGGTGCGTGCGGCTTCTAGCAATGTGACAGGAGCATGTCCAACCGGCGCGTGTCATGGCTGGGTCGGCTCGCCGAAGGCAGCCGCGGCGGCTGGCGGGGCGGCGGCCGGAGGCGGGGATGCCGGCGCCGCGGCGGCACTCTTGCCGAGCGGCAGCGCGCCCGGCGGCGGGTGGCGTTGCTTCTCCATCACCTCGCGCATGCCGAGCGCCGCCTGTTGCGCGACGACGATGGCAATATCTCCCCAATATTGATCGAGAGTGCCGTTCGGCACCTCGTTGATCTGGACGATACGGCCGAGATCGTGGCCGCTCGCATCCCGCATCTGCCATTGGATCTCAACGCGACTATTGCCAGCGTCGGCGGGCGCGATACGCACCTCGCCGCCGATGGTGAAATCCGCCGCCTTGGGATCATTCGCGATGATCACGCCGAGCTGGGGCAGTTGCAGGCGGAGTTGATGGGCCAGCGAAGAATCGCCATCCCCCGGCGCCCCGGTGACGCCGAGTACCGCGACCTCGGCCGGACGGTGGTAGAGACTATGGGGGTCGTTCTGCTTCTCCGCAGCATCGATGCTGGTGAGGAGGTCGGCGAGCTTGGGCGCGACGTCCTGCGCCGCGCTCTGCAACACCCCGGCATCGCCACGCGCCCACGACGCCGCCGGCTCCGGCAGCCCATCGATATGCGCGATCGTGACGCCAGCGGGATTGACGATGGCATAATGCGGGATCACCTGCGCCTGCCGCATCTCTGCGGTTGCGACCAGACGCCAATCCGCGCTCTTGGCGATCACCGCCTGCGCCGGCACCTCGTTGCCGAGCAGCGCCTCGGCGAGATCGGTCGCGAACGCCTTGGCGTCGGCATCGGTGAGCAGGGCGTTGGCCGGAACCGGCACCGCAAGACGCGGCGGCGGCGGCTGCACAAGCCGCGCCGTCTCGCCGGTTGGCGGCCCGGCGAAGGGATGCGGCACTGGCACGCACGCGGCGAGCGCCAACAAAAGCGCCGCAACGCCGCAAGTGACGCGAACGAAACGCCTCATGTCATCGTACGATCACCGACATTTGATGCCCGATTGCGCCGCCGCCGGCGAGCACGCGCCGGCGATGACTGAAAAACCGCGCCGCGTCGGTCACCGTGTCGCTCGTCGGAAGCGCCACCTCGGCAATCCCGGCGGCCGCGAGCCGGGCCGCGCAAAAGCCGGGAAGGTCGAACTGCCAATGCGCGTGATCGCGCCCTTGGGCAAAAAATCGTTCATTCACGCTATCTTGTGCCAAAACCGCGGCGCGCAGATCGGCGCCGACCTCATACGAACGCTGCGCGATGCAGGGGCCGATCGCCGCCTTGATGCCCTCGCGCCGCGCGCCGAGGGCAACCATCGCCGCGACCGTCGCCTCGAGCACGCCGGCCAGCGCTCCGCGCCAGCCAGCATGGGCGGCGCCGATCACCCCGGCCGCGGCATCAGCGAACAGCACCGGCGCGCAATCGGCGGTGACGATCGCGAGGGCGACCCCACCCCGCGCCGTCACCATCGCGTCCGCGGCCGGCCCCGCGCCCGGCGCCCACGGGGTTTCGACGGGCACCACCGTGGCGCCATGCACCTGCGTCAGCCCGACCATCAGCGCCGGATCGGCCCCCAGCGCGCGCGCCGCCCGGGCGCGGTTCTCGAGCACGTTCGCGGGCGCATCCTGGCCGCCGAGGCTGCCGTTGAGCGCGGCGAAGGCGCCGGTCGAGACGCCGCCTTCGCGCGTGAAAAACCCGTGCCTTGCGGCAAGCGCCGGCACGCTGAGAAAAGGCGGCAGAGTCACATCGCAAATCCCGGCGGCGGTGGCGCCGCAGCATGCATGATCGCAAGGGCCTTGAACAGCAGGCCCATGCGATCGGGCTCGGCTAGGCGCTGCGCCGCGGCGATCACGGCCGCCGCCGGTTTGGGCGGGAGATTGCGCGCAAGCTGGCCGCTCCGCGCGAAGAGTCCGAGCCGGGCGAGAAAAACCCCCTGCGGGAGCGGCCCGAAAACCGCCGCCCCCTGCGCTCTCGCGGCATCGGCGAGCGGGCTGAAGGCAACATGGGCGGTAAGATCGGCCTCGCCCGGGCTTGCGAGCGGCGGCGCCGGACGACCGCGACGCAACGCTTGCAGGCTTTCGCCGGCGGCGGCCTGCGCCGGGCCGTAATCGATGAGCAAGGCGGCGCCGCCATCGGCCGCGATCCGCGCTGAGAGCGCCGTGACCCAGTCCCGCGCCGCCTCGGCGACCTCCATCACCGCGCCCTCCGCCAACGCGGGCGGCGCGACCTCGGCGAGCAGCGCCGGCGGATCGGGGCAGGCGATTTCAACAAACGCCGCGCCGGCGACGTGGCGCTCGGCCCAGCCGCCACCGCGGCGGACGAATTGGCGGATCGGCAAGGAGTCGAGAAATTCATTGGCAAGCAGGATGAGCGGCCCCGGCGGCAAGGTCGCAAACGTCTCATGCCAGGTGGCGCCGGGCAGCTTTGCCGCTTGCAGGGCGCGGAGCCGGGGCGAGGTCTCGATCAGATGGAGGCGGAGGGCGGCCGCGAAATCGGGCGTGACGGCGGCGATCGCACGCTGCGCATCCGCCATCAAGGTGCCGCGTCCGGGCCCGGCCTCGACGAGTAAAACCGGGTCGGGGCGGCCGAGCAGCCGCCAGGTCTCGGCCGCCCAAAGCCCGAGCAACTCACCGAAAACCTGAGATATTTCCGGAGCAGTGGTGAAATCGGCGAACGGATCGCGGCGCGCGTAATAAAGCGCATTGGCCGCCGCCATGAAATGATCGAGCCGCTCCATCGCCGCTCAGCCCCGGCGCGGGGACAGGGCATCGCGCCCTGCCCCGCCGCCGGTCGCCGTGCTCAGCGCTTGCTGAACTGGAAGCTCCGCCGCGCCTTCGCGTGGCCGTATTTCTTGCGCTCGACGACGCGCGAATCGCGGGTAAGAAAGCCCGCGACCTTGAGAATGCCGCGCAATTCCGGCTCATAATGGGTGAGTGCCCGCGAAATCCCGTGCCGCAGCGCACCGGCCTGGCCGGAAAGCCCGCCGCCGGTGACGGTGCAGGTGACGTCGAACTGGTTGTAGCGATCGGCAACCAGGAAGGGCTGGGTGATCAGCATGCGTAAGACCGGGCGGGCGAAATACTGCCCGACCTTCTTGCCATTCACAGTGATCTCCCCTTTGCCGGGCTTGATCCAGACGCGGGCGACGGCATTCTTGCGCCGGCCTGTCGCGTAGGCGCGGCCCTGGGCGTCGCGCTTGGCTTCGTATTTCGGCCCCTCCGGGGCGCTCGGCGCGAGATTGGGCGCGGCGGCGGTGAGATCCTTGAGATCGGCCAGCGTGCGGGTGGTTCCTGACATCGGGCTCAGCCTCTCATGTTTTTCGGATTGAGGGCGGCAAGATCGAGCCGGCGCGGCGTCTGCCCGGCATGGGGATGCTCGGCCCCGGCATAGACATGCAGATTGCGCATCTGCTGGCGCTGCAGCGGCCCGCGGGTGATCATGCGCTCGATGGCCTTTTCCACCACCTGCTCCGGCCGCTTGCCGGCGAGGCGCTGGCGCGCGCTCTGGCCCTTGATGCCGCCGGGATAGCCGGTGTGGTAGTAGAAAATCGCCTGCTCGGCCTTCTTGCCGGTGAGCCGCACCTTGTCCGCGTTCACGATCACGACATGATCGCCGCAATCGACATGCGGGGTGAATTGTGGCTTGTGCTTGCCGCGGAGACGCATCGCAACCAGGGCGGCGAGACGGCCGAGCACAACGCCCTCGGCATCGATCAGCACCCAGTCCTTCTTCACCTCCGCCGGTTTCAGCGAGAGAGTCGTTTTCATGACCCATTCCTTCTTGAAAGTCGCCGGCTTATGCCGAGCATACGCCAAAACGTCAAGTGGTCTGCGCGATTTTTGTGTGAGGTAACATGATACCACAAACGACCGAGCCGGTGCACCTCATCGGCGCCAGCGGCAAAAGCGGCCGGGCGCTGACCCGCGCCCTGCTCGCGGGGGGCATCGGCGTCATCCCGGTGGTGCGGAGCGCGGATTGGCAGCCAGCCAACGATCTCCGCGCCCATCCCTTGCTTGCGCCGGTGCGGCGCGCCGATTTCGGCGATCGCCGCGCGATGACGGCGGCGCTCGCCGATGCCGGGCGCATCGTCAATACCGCCCATGCCCGCCATACCGAAGCCTTGCTCGAAGCCGCCCCGCGCCCCGCCCGCCTCGTCTTGCTTGGCAGCACACGGCGCTTTTCGCGCTTCCCCGACCCCCTCGCCGATGAGATCCGCGCCGGCGAGGCAGCCTTTCTCGCCTCCGGCCGCGCCGGCGTGATGCTGCACCCGACGATGATCTACGGCGCGACCGGGGAGGAGAACGTCCAACGCCTCGCCGCCATGCTGCGCCGCCTGCCCTTCCTGCCGCTTCCCGGCGGCGGGCGGAGCCTGATCCAGCCGATCCATCAAGATGACGTTACACAATCGCTCCACGCCGCGCTCGGCATCGCTTGGGAAGGGCCGGAGACGCTGGTGATCGCCGGCGGCGAGGCCGCGACATACGCCGATTTCGCCCGCGCCATCGCCACTGCCTGCGGCCTTCCCCGGCCGCGGATCGTGCCGATGCCAGCCTCACTCCTGATGCTCGCAGCCAGGATCACCAGCTTCCTTCGCCTCCCGCTTCGCGCGCGACCCGAGGAAATCCGCAGACTTTTGGAAGACAAGGCCTTCCCCACCGCGCCGATGATCGCACGCCTCGGTGTGCGCCCGATCGGCCTTGCCGACGGGCTTGCGCGCACGTTTCAAGCCGTCAAGATGGGCCCTTGAATTCCCGCAAGGAGCCCGCTCATGCCAATCATCAACCGAATCGCCGCCTATGCCGATGACCTCACCGCCTGGCGCCGTGATTTTCACGAGCACCCCGAACTCGGCTTCGAAGAAGTGCGCACCAGCAAAATCGTCGCCGAAAAGCTGCGCGAATTCGGGGTGGACGAGGTGGTGACGGGCATCGCCAAAACCGGGGTGATCGGCGTCATTCATGGCAAACATGACGGCCAGGGCCGCGCCATCGGGCTCCGCGCCGATATGGACGCGCTGCCCATTCTCGAGGAAACCGGCCTTCCTTACGCCTCGAAAACGCCGGGCAAAATGCATGCTTGCGGCCATGACGGGCACACGACGATGCTGCTCGGCGCCGCCCGCTACCTCGCCGAGACCCGGAATTTCGACGGCACCGTCTATCTCATCTTTCAGCCCGCCGAGGAAGGGCTCGGCGGCGGGCGGGAAATGGTGAAAGAAGGGCTTTTCTCGCGCTATGAGATGGAGCGCGTCTACGGCATGCATAACTGGCCTGGGATTCCGGAAGGTGTCTTCGCCTGGCGCGAAGGCCCGGTGATGGCGGCGGCGGCGCAGATCGACATCTGCATCACCGGCCGCGGCGCCCATGGCGCGCAGCCGCATAACGGCAACGACCCGATCGTGATCGCAAGCCAGATCGTGACGGCGCTGCAAACCATCGTCGCCCGCCGCGTCGATCCCAACCTCCCGGCGGTGTTGACGATCGGGCAGATCGTCGCCGGTGACACCTACAACGTCATCCCGCAGCAAGCGCGGATGAAGGGCACGGCGCGCTGGTTCCAGCCGAAAGTGGGCGACCAACTCGAACAAGGGGTGCTGCGGCTGGTGCGCGGCATCGCGGAAAGCTTTGGCGCCAGCGTCGAGGTCGAATTCCGCCGCACCTACCCGGCGACGGTGAACGACGTGGAGGCGACGACGCTGGCCCGCCGCGCCGCCGAAGCGGTGGCGGGCGCCAACGCCGTCCGCCATATGGACCAGCCGACCATGGGCAGCGAGGATTTTTCCTTCATGCTCAATGAGAAATCCGGCTGTTACATCATGCTCGGCGGCGGCCGCGGGCGCGAGAACGAGCCGATGGTCCACCACCCGGCCTATGATTTCAACGACTCCCTGCTTCCCATCGGCGCCTCCTACTGGGCGACGTTGGTCGAGCAGCAGCTCGCCAAGGGATAATCGAAAGAGCCGCTACCCGAGTCGGCTCACGCCCATGACGCGCGGAAGGATCGGGCGGCGTTCGACGCGGCTACCCTCAAACCAGGAGAAGTTTTTTGGTTCTTTTTTTTCAAAAAAGAACCGCTTTCTTCATGCTATCGTCTCGCACGCGCGCGGCGGCGAAGCGCGGCCAGCGCCAAGGTGCCGGTCGCGAGCAGGGCGAGCGCTGGCGGCTCTGGGACGTCCGCTGTCGTCGTGGAGGTGGTCGGGATGCCGCTGAGATCGCCGATGGGCAAAGCGAGGTTGTGGACCTCCCCGCCCTGATCGAGGGACTCGCCGATCACCGCGCCGGTGAGATCGCCGGATGGATTGCTGATCACCGCGTCGGGGGCGAGAATTTGCCCGGCCCAGCTGCCGGCGAAATTCAGCGTCGTGGTATCGACGAAATCCCAGATCACGCTTGCATCACCGGTGAAGGTATTGAGATTGGGGAGTGCTGTGGTCGCGCTTCCGGTGACGACGACGATGACGGCATCGAACCCATTGGTGTTGATGCCAGCGAAATTCTGATAGCCGGCGAGATCGCCCATCGTCGTGGTGAATAGCCCGTAGGTCTTGCCGCCGAAATTGCCGCTCGCCGGGGTCGCGGTGAACGAGGTCGGGCCGTTCTGGACATAGGGGCCGATGGTCTGTGCCCCGCTCGTGGTCGCAAGGCTCGCGAGCGAGGTGCTAAGATCGGTGAGCGCGGCTTGGAAGGGCAGCGTCGCGCTGAAGGGGAAAACC
>NZ_JBMFWJ010000035.1:0-28079 GCF_049965395.1 Acidibrevibacterium sp. | reverse complement strand
GCGAATGCGCAAGGGATGCTGCGCGCGCCGACACCGCCGGCGGCCAAGGCCGCGAACGATGTCGTCGGGTTGATCATCGAGAATCTCGCCGCGAAGCCCCTGCCGGCGAGCCCGATCACCTTCGGCCAGGCTTTTCTGCCTGGGCGCGTGCCGGCCAAAGCAGGGATGATCGCGCGGATCGATGGCAAGGATGTCCCGGTGCAGGTGGACGCCAAGACCACCTATCCCGACGGTTCGCTCCGCATGGCGGTCTTAAGCCTGATCGCGCCTCCCATGGCAGCCCATGCCAAAGCCCCCGTCATGCTGGCGACGGCGGCGCCGGCGGCGGGCGGCGCGGTCGATCTCGCGCGGCTTGCCGACGACAAGGGCTTCGGCCTCTCGATCGATCTCACCTTTCATCAGGAGGATGGCAGCACGGCGTCATTCCATCTCGACGCCGCGCCGCTACTCGCGAAGGCGCTGGCGGCGAGCAAACCCGATTATTGGCTGCGCGGCCCGATCGCGAGCGAAATCCGCTTCGATGCGCCGGTCACCGGCTCGTTTCATGTCGTTTTCGATGTGCGCGCCTATGCCGATGGCACGACGCACACCGATCTGCAGTTCGCCAATGATGAGGCCATGCAAAAGACCGGCGGGGCGGTGAAATATGACGTCCTGGTCAAGGAAGACGGCAAAATTGCTCTACAATACCGCAATCTCGTACAATTCCAGTATGAGAACTGGCATCGCACGCTCTGGAGCGGCACGGTGCCGCCGGTCAATCTCGCTCGCGATGTCGATTATTTTGAGCGCATCGGCGTGATCGCCGATTACGACCTCGCAGCCGGCGCGCCGGCGGCGATGGTTGCGGAAGAGGCGAAGCAGATGGGGCAGCCGGGCTTCGGTGCGCCGCTCGCGACCAACGGCGTCACGCAATATATGCCGATGACCGGGGCGCGGCCCGATATCGGCCCGACCACGCGGGCGAACGCGATCTGGCTTCTAACCCAGGATCCGATGGCCGCCGCCTATGCTCTCTGGCAGGGTGAGGCGGCGGCCGGCATTCCGTGGCATTTCTGGAACAGGGAGGCCGGAACCTGGCTCAATACCGACCAGAACCCGCAAATCTGGGCCGACCCGCGCGGCGGCGCCAACAGCTTGACGCAGCCGGTCGATGGCAAAAACAATGGCTGGGCGCCCGATACCGCGCATCAGCCCGATCTCTCCTTCGTCCCCTATCTCTTCACCGGCAGCCGCTTTCACCTCGACGAACTGAATGCCCAGGCGGCGTTCTCCATTGTCTCTACCTGGCCCGCGATGCGCAGCGGCGCGCCCGGCAGCACCGGCCCTGACAATGTCATCTTCGGCAACCAGATGCGCGGCGGCGCCTGGAGCCTGCGTGAGATCGACGAGGCGGCCTGGGCCAATCCCGATGGCAGCGTCGAGCAAAAATATTTCTCCAAGGTCGCAGACGACAACTGGCATTGGCTCGCGGGCCAGATCCCGACATTGACCGATATGGAAGGCGAGGCGCACGGCTATGTGATCGCAACATTCCAATATGGTTACGCGCTCGCGCCGTGGCAGCAGGATTATTTTTCGTCGTCCGCGGCGCAAGCGGCGAAATTGGGCAATTCGGATGCGCGCGCCTTCCTTGCCTGGTCGACGAATTTTCTCGCCGGCAGCGTGTTCAAGCTCGGCCATGACAGCATCAACTACGTCATCGCGGTATTTCCGCGGAGCGTCGGCGATAATGGCCAGATCACCTGGGATCGCGCGAAGAATGGCTGGTCCTATATGGAACCTTTGAAAACCTGGGCGGAAATCGCCGAAAACACCAAGCGCTACGGACCCTCGAACGACGGCGGCTGGGCGCGCAGTAATGGCGATTATGGTCAGCTCGCGATGATGGCGTTGGCTGGCATCATGAGCGTCGTGCCTTCCGAGCCGGCGCGACAAGCCTATGAATGGTTACAAAAAAGCGGCGCACCCTATACCGACGCGAATTCGCTTCATCACACGCCAGAATTCGACATCATCCCACACGCGCCGCATAGCTGAAGGATGATATCGAACCGTGCCGCGAAGTAAATCTATGACACAGCAAAACTAAGCGGGAGCTGTCTGCGAGGGTTCGCGCAGCGTGCCGGCTTGGTCGGCGCCCGCGGAAAGCGTGATTTTGCGGTCATGAAAGGCGGCAACGCCTGGGTTATGCGCGATCGAGATCACCGTCGTTCCTCGCAATTCCCGCTTGAGGAGCTGATAGAGTTCCGCTTCCGCTTCAGGATCGAGATTGCTGGTTGCCTCGTCAAGGAATAGCCAATCCGGGCGGATCAGCAAAGCGCGCGCGATGGCAAGGCGCTGCTGTTCGCCGCCCGAGAGCAAGAGCGACCAATCATGCTCCTCGCCGAGCCGTTCGACGAGCGCGCCGAGCCCCGTCTTTCGCAACGCCTCGGCGATCACCTCGTCGCTCATGCTATCGGCAGTGGCAGGGTAGGTTACGACATGGCGGAGCGAGCCGAGCGGCAGATAGGGCCGTTGCGGCAGAAACAGATAGCGTCCTTGCGGGCGCGCGATCTTGCCTTCGCCGAACGGCCAGATGCCGGCGATGGCGCGAAACAGGGTCGATTTGCCAAGCCCGGACCGCCCGCTGATCACTACCGACTCGCCACGCAGAAAGCGATACGCGTCTTCTTCGATCAGACTCTTGCCGTTGGGCAGCGTAATGCGAAGATGGTGAAGATCGAGGCTGTCGCCGGCGCTTTCGGTGACAGCGATGCCGCAGCCGGCCTGGGCGCGGGCAGCCTCGATGCTGCGCTGGAAGCTCGCGAGACGTTCGACCGTCGCGCTCCACGCCGCGAGCGAGGCGTAGGAGCCGACGAACCACGACATCGCACCCTGCACCTGCCCGAAGGCGCTCGCCGTTCGCGTCAAGCCGCCGAGCGGGATCTGGCCGCCAAAATAGCGCGGGGCGGCGACGATGATCGGGAACACGACGGCGATCTGTTGGTAGCCCGAGGTCAGCGCGTTCAAAAGCTTGGTCCGCTGCATGATCGCCCACCAATTCATGACCACTGCCGAGAAGCGGGTCAGGAGGGCGGCATGCTCATCCTCCTCGCCGCCATAGAGGGCGATGCCCTCGACGTTTTCGCGCAAGCGGACGAGAGAGAAGCGGAAATCGGCCTCGAAGCGCTGCTGGCGGAAGCTCAAGGTCGCGAGCGGGCGGCCGACGAGATGGGTGAGCCAGGTGCCGATGATGGCGTAGATCAGCGCGACCCACACCATGTAGCCGCCGATGGTGACGCCGAGCAGATGGACCGAGCCGGACAGACTCCAGAGAATCCCGACGAAACTGATCAGCGAGACGATGTTCGAGAGGAGATCGAGCCCGAGCGAGAGCGTATCGCCGACGAAGCTCCGCAAATCCTCGGCGATGCGCTGGTCAGGGTTGTCGGTACCGAGGCCGGCAGCACTGGTGGTGAGGCTGATGCGGTAATAAGCGCGGTCGGAGAGCCATTGATCAATGAACCCGCGGGTCAGCCAGCGCCGCCAGCGAATTTGCAACCACTGATTGAGGTAGGTGCGATAGACCGCAACGATGATGTAGATCGCCGCGACCGCCGAAAACCCGGGCATGAAGCTCCCGTCGCTGCCGCGGTGATAGAGGAACAGAAGATCGACGAAAGCTCGCCAATCCTTGTTCTGCAGCGAATCATAAAACGCCCCGTTCCAGAAATTCAAAACCACGTCCATCCCGACCAACGAGAGATTGAGCAGGATGATGACGCCGAGCAAAAGACGCGCCGACCATTTTTCCTCGGAGTGGAAATAGGGCCGGGCGATGAGCCAGACATCCTTGAGAAACGGGCCGAGCTTGATCATAAAAAATCATTGTCCTTCGGGTCGGTTCTGCGCCGGTGGCAGACGCTGGTCGAGCGCGGCGAGCCATGTGCGCAGGCGTTTCTGGTTCACACCAAAATCGGAATAGCCGTAGAGACTGTGACTATAAAGAACGAGGCTGCTTGCCATTTCACCGCGCGATGAAATTCGTGCAACGATCAGGTCGGGGAAATTGGCGATGGCGCTCCGTGCCACGAATTGCAGCTCAAGGCCATCCGCGCTCGCGCTGAGTTGATAGGTGCGCGGCGCGGCGAGCGCGATTGCCCGGAGATCCGCCGCGAGCGCCGCCGCCGGCACCGGATAGGGGGGGAGCGTGATATCCGGTTTGGGGGTGAATCCGGCGGGGGCAGCAAGCGCCGAGTTAGGGCTCGCCGGGCGTTCGAAATGGCTCAGGAAATCAGGTGGCGCCGGTGCGATACCGGCCGCGCCGCTCTGGCCGCAGGCGGGGAACAGCAGGCTGAGTAACGTCGCGATCAGGGTCACGGAAAATCCCTCAGGGCTAAGCCGCGGCAGGCTGACGCAAGGTTGACAGGCTGGCAAGAGCGGCCAAGCGCGCTAAAACCCATGGCTGCCCGCGAGCAAGGAAAAATCCATGGATTTCATGCCAAGCCCCGCCCAGGAGGCGATATGCGCTGCGATTTCCCGGCTTTGCGCCGATTTTGACGATGAGTATTGGCTCGCGCAGGACCGCGCCGGCACTTTTCCCACCGATTTTCATCGCGCCATGGCGGAGGCCGGATTTCTCGGCATCGCCATGCCCGAGGCCGTCGGCGGCGCCGGGCTCGGCATCACCGAAGCGGCGCTGATGATGGAACGGATCGCCGCGTCCGGCGCCGGCATGAGCGGGGCCTCGGCGGTTCATATCAATATCTTTGGCCTCCATCCGGTGGTGGTGTTCGGCAGCGCTGAACAGCGGACGCGGATGCTGCCGCCGCTGATCGCCGGCCGGGAAAAAGCCTGTTTCGCGGTCACCGAACCCGATACCGGGCTCAACACTTTGGCGCTCAAGACCCGCGCCGAACGCCAGGGCGATGCTTACGTCATCCACGGCCAGAAAATTTGGATCTCGACCGCGGGCGTTGCCGATCGCATGCTTTTGCTCGCCCGCACCACGCCGCTCGATCGCGTGCGGCGGAAAACCGAGGGTCTGAGCCTTTTTTATACCCGGCTCGACCGCCGCTTCGTCGAGGTGCGCCGAATCGAGAAAATGGGCCGACATGCGGTCGATTCGAACATGCTGTTCATCGACGGCCTGGTGATCCCGGAGGCCGATCGCATTGGTGCCGAAGGGGAGGGGTTCCGCGCCATTTTGCATGGCATGAACCCAGAGCGCATCCTGATCGCCGCCGAGGCCGTCGGGCTCGGCCGCGCGGCCCTCCGCCGCGCCAGCGCCTATGCCAATGAACGCGTCGTGTTCGGGCGCAAGATCGGCCAGAATCAAGGCATCCAGCACCCGCTCGCGCAGCGTTGGGCGGAGCTTGAGGCGGCGTTCCTGATGGTGCTCAAGGCGGCAACTCTCTATGACCGTGGCGAGGAATGTGGCGTCGAGGCCAACGCCGCGAAATATCTCGCCGGCGAGGCCGGGTTTCGTGCCTGTGAGACCGCGGTGATGACCCATGGCGGCATGGGCTATGCGCAGGAATATCATGTCGAGCGCTATCTGCGCGAAAGCCTGATCCCGCGTCTCGCGCCGGTCAGCCCGCAGCTTGCGCTTTCCTTCATTGCGGAAAAAATGCTCGGGCTGCCGAAATCCTATTGATGGGAGAACATCGTCTTGCCGGGCGTTGGCATTTCGGCGCGCAGAATGGTTGCGCTCGCGCTTTCGGTGATGAAGAGAGAGCGATTGTCTGGCCCCCCGAAAGCGAGATTGGTGGTGAACGCCCCTTCGGGTGCGCGGATGCGCCCGACGGGCTCGCCTCTCGCGTCAAACACCCAGACCGAGCCCATGCCGACATGGGCGACGAGCAGCCGCCCCTCGGCGTCGAGCGCGAGCCCGTCCGGCCCGCTGCCGCCCGAGAGCTGGATGAAGGTGCCGACCTTGACGACGCCGCCATCGCGCGCGAGCGGCACCCGCCAGACCGCGTTGGCGCGCGTCACTGCAAGATAAAGCGCGCTCTCATCGGCGTTCATCACCAGGCCGTTGGGGCTCGGGATATTGTCGAGCAAGCAGTCGATCCGCCCGTCGGCGCGCACCCGAAAGAGCCGCCCGGAGGGGTCATGGAGATCGGTCAGCCCCTGATCGGTGAAATAGAGATCGCCGCTGGCGGCAAAAAAGAGATCGTTCACCCCCTTGAAGCGCTCGACGCCGACCCGCTCCAGCCACGGTGTCACCACGCCGCTCACGGGGTCGAGCACCATCAGCCCGTGCTTGTGATCGGCGATGAAAACCCGCCCATCGCGATGAATTTTGAGCCCGTTCGGCCAGCCATCATAGCGCGCGACGACGGAGAATTCCCCGCCCGGCGAGAGCTTCAGGATGCGCCCGTTGGGAAGATCGACGCACCAGAGATCGCCGTTGCGATCAAATGACGGCCCTTCGAGGAGCGAGCGCTCCGGCCCGCCGGCGGGCTGTGCTGCCACCCATTCATGGCTCGCATCGGCGTTGCGGAGGGATTCCGGGAGACGGGCGAAGACGGCACAGGGGATTTCGGGTGGGGGCGCGAACACCGATTGCCTCCTCAGGCGCGGGGGTGCGCGGGCGCGGGCGGAATCCGCTCCAGCCGCCGGTCATGGCCGAGGATGAGGACGACGACCCCTGACACCACCACCGGGAGCGCGATGGCGACGAGCGCGATCATGTCATTCCCGGTCGCGTCCTTGACTAAGCCGTAGATATAGGGGCCGGCGAAGCCGCCGAGATTGCCGACCGAGTTGATTAGCGCGATCCCGCCCGCCGCGGCGACGCCGGTCAACATCGCGGTTGGCAGGGACCAAAAGGTGGGGGCGATGCTCGCCTGGCCCATCTGCGCGAAAATTAGCGCGAGCATCAAGAGAACCGGCGAGTTGTGGATGAAGATGCAAACCGAAAGCCCGATCGCGGCAACGAAGCAGGCAATGGCGACGTGCCAGCTCCGCTCGCCGGTATGGTCCGAATGCCAACCCCAGGCGAGCATCGCGAAGGCAGCGAACACGAAGGGAATAGTGCCGATCACCCCGGTCATGCCGTAGCTGACGCCAAACGCCTTGATGATCTGTGGCAGAAATATAAGAAATCCGTAATTGGAGAGATTCTGGCCGAAATAAACCAGCGTCAGCCACCAAACACGCGGGTTGCGCAGCGCCTCGCCGAGTTCGAAGCGCCGAATGTCCTCGCGTTGGCTCTGCTCCTCGGCCAAGCGCTTGGCGAGCCAGGCGCGCTGATCGGGGCGGAGCCATTTGGCCTCCTCCGGCCGGTCGGTGAGATAACGGAGCGTGACGAAGGCCATCACGATCGCTGGCATCGCCTCGACGATGAACAGCCATTTCCAGCCCGCGATTCCGAGCCAGCCGTCGAGTTCGAGCAACTGCCCGGAGACCAGCGGCCCAATGATGAGTGAAATCACGCTCGCGAGCATGAAAAACGCCATCATGCGGGTGCGGTAATAGGAGGGAAACCACCAGGTGAGAAAGAGAACGACGCCCGGATAATACCCCGCCTCGGCGAGCCCGAGCAGAAAGCGGATGCCGTAAAAACTCCAATCGTTCCAGACGAACGCGGTGAGACCAGAGATGATGCCCCAGGTCAACAGAATGCGCGCAATCCAGCGCCGCGCGCCAAATTTGGCGAGCACCAGATTGCTCGGCAATTCGAATAGGAAATAGCCGAAGAAGAAAATACCGGAGCCGAAGCCGAACACGCTCGAGGAAAAGCCGAGCGCCTTGTTCATCTGCAACCCGGCATAGCCGACATTGACGCGGTCGAGATAGGCGCAGAAATAGCCGAGCATGAGGAGCGGCATCAGCCGCCAGGCGACGCGGCGGATGGTCTCCCGCTCCAAAGCGTCGGGGGCGGGGGCAGTCGGTGGTGTCGCCGGCGGCATGTCTTCCTCCCATGTTCCTGGGGTGAACCAGGGCTCTCCGCGCCGCCTTGCCGGCGGTTGCGGTGCCTAGGATAGCCAGGATCCGGCACGGCACAACCCGGACCGCCGGAGCCAGCCCGCCATGGCGCGCTCGCCTTGACGGCACGGCTTTCTGGCTCATACCTAACGTCGCCGCGCAAAAACCTCCGCCCGTCGCCGCAACCCGCGCGGCGGCCTTGTCCGCCCCCAACATGGAGACACATCATGGCCTTCGAACTTCCCCCGCTTCCCTATGCCGCCGGTGCGCTGGCCGCGCATGGCATGTGCCAGGAGACGCTGGAGCTGCATCACGGCAAGCATCACCAAGCCTATGTCACGGCGCTGAATGGCTTCGTCGAGAAGAACGACGCGCTCAAGGGCAAGAGCCTGGAAGAGATCGTGACCTTCTCCCACGGTAAGCCCGATCTCGCGCCGGTGTTTAACAATGCCGGCCAGCATTGGAACCACATGCTGTTCTGGCCGGCGATGAGCCCGACCCATGGCGGGCGTATCCCGGGCAAGCTCGAGAAAAAGCTAATCGAAGATTTCGGCAGCGTCGCGCAATTCAAGGACGCCTTCAAGACCGCCGCGACCGGGCAGTTCGGCTCCGGCTGGGCGTGGCTGGTGCTCGCCTCTGACGGCAAGTTGAAGGTCACCAAGACCCCGAACGGTTCCAACCCGCTCGCGACCGGCGAGGGTCGGGCGTTGCTTGGCTGTGACGTCTGGGAGCACAGTTACTATCTCGATTTCCGCAACCGCCGCCCGGACTACGTCCAGAACTGGCTCGACAAACTCGCCAATTACGAGTTCGCCGAAAGCAAGCTCGCGAGCGCGTAAGTTAAAAAAAGGCCCTTCTTTTTCTGAAGAAAAAGAAGCAAAAAGACTTTCTTCCCGTTTTCTCGGAGCGACAACTTCCTCGGAGCGGGCAGTGCCGCAGGCACTGCCCAACGGGGAAAAGTTTTTTGGTTCTTTTTTACAAAAAAGAACCGTTTTTTCTGTCAGCCGCCGGCCACTTTGGCCGGCGGTTTCGCATCATTGGCGGCGGTTTGCTGCAAAACCGTGCTGATGGTCTCGCGCAGCACCAGGACGCGGACATTGGGCGCGATTTCCACCTCGACCTCGTTCGAACCCTCGCGCAGTTTCTGCACCGTCGCGACGATGCCGCCGGCCGTCACCACCCGGTCGCCGCGCTTGAGCGCCGCAAGGGCGCGTTTCAGCTCCTTCTGGCGCTGTTGCTGCGGGCGGATGAGGAGGAAATAGAACACCCCGAAGATCAGTACGAGGGGGGCGAACTGGGTCGCGTTCGCCATTAGGGCATTGGCGCTCTGGGCGTAGGCGGGAGAAATCAGGGAGGGGAACATGAAAATGTCTTTCCGGGTTGCCGAAGCTCGCCGCGGACCATAGTTTGCCGGCCCTTCGCGTCAAGTTTTCTTCGCAGGACAGGATCGAGCATGGACCCGCGCCTCACCGAAGCCGCTCTTCGCATCGCCGACGCGCTCGAGCGCCTCGCCCCGCCGCGCCCTGCGGCCCTCGATCTCACGGCAGCGGATGCCTTTGTCTGGCAGCCGGAGCGCAAGCACCTGCACCCGGTCGCTACCGTCTCGCGCGTTGCAATCGGTCTCCTGCAGGGGATCGACCGCCAGAAAACCCTGCTTTTGGACAATACGCTCCGCTTCGCCGCCGGCTTTCCCGCCAATAACGCGATGCTGTGGGGGGCGCGCGGGATGGGCAAATCCTCGCTGGTGAAAGCCGCCCACGCCGAGGCCAACGCGCGCGCCGCCGGAAGCCTCGTTTTGATCGAAATCCATCGCGAGGATATCGCGACATTGCCCGATCTCCTGCGCGGCCTTCGCGGCCAAAGCCGGCGGATTTTGATTTTCTGCGATGATCTTTCCTTCGAGCGCGAGGACGCGGACTATAAGGCGCTGAAATCGGTGCTCGATGGCGGGATCGAAGGCAGGCCGGAGAATGTGCTGTTCTATGCCACCTCCAACCGCCGCCACCTGATGCCGCGCGACATGATCGAGAACGAGCGCTCGACCGCGATTAACCCCTCGGAAGCGACGGAAGAGAAAGTTTCGCTCTCTGATCGCTTCGGGCTTTGGATCGGTTTTCACAATTGTGATCAGGACACATTCTTTGCGATGATCGAGGGGTATGCGAAGGCGCTTGCACTCCCGATCACGCCGGAAGCGCTGCGGGCCGAGGCGGTGGAATGGTCGGTGACGCGTGGCGGGCGGAGCGGGCGCGTCGCCTGGCAGTTTATCCAAGATCTCGCCGGCCGGCTCGGGGTGCGCGCCGGTTAGGGTTTGAAAAGTCCGCCTAGACGAGATGTTCGCCTGAGATGATCCCGAGAACCTTTCAGGAGCACACCACCCGCACGAAACATCCGCACCACGTGCGCCTATCCGCGCTTCATTCTGCCGGCGGGAATGGTCCAGGTCGCGCCATCGGGCGATATCTCGGTCCCGCGCATCGAGGCCGCCTCATCACGCCGCTGCAGGGTCAAAAGCAACACCGCGGCGAACGGCCCGAACGGCCAGCCCAGCCTGTCGGCCGCGCGCCAGATGGCTGCCCAGTTCGGCATCGTCAAACCCGACTTCAACAGTAGAACCGGGAACGATACGAGGCTGGCGCGATATGAGATTGAAAGATAATGGTTTTTTCTGAGCTGTTTGGGGATTTTTCAAAAACGTAGTGCCACGTATCGCGCGATTGTGTTTTGATTATACTTGGGTTGGCTCCGTAGCGTGGTGTCCGGAGTCGAGGTCATGTTCTTCCGCATCAAACCATCAGGTGGCCGTCGCTACCTGCAGATCGTCGAGAACAAGCGGGTCGATGGCAAGGTCCGCCAGGTTGTCCGGCTGACCATCGGCCGGATGGACGAACTCGAAGCGGAAACTGGACCATCGAGATCGTCAAACGGTCCAACGCGGCCCGTGGCTTTGTTCTGTTGCCACGCCGCTGGGTGGTCGAACGCACCTTCGCCTGGCTGAACCGCAACCGCCGCTTGGCAAAGGATGTCGAAGCGACCATCGAAAGCGCAGTGACTTGGCTCTACATCGCCAGCGTCAAGCTGATGTCTCGCCGCCTCGCCGCCGCCTGACGCGCCATGAACGCAGATAGCCAAAATGAATCAAAGCGTTAGAATTCCGGAAGCGATCCGAGTCAGACTCTAAGGAAGATCACCGAACCGGCCTCGGTTTTCCGGAGGCTGGATGGTTTGAGTCTCTATGTTGCTGCGGGCATAGCCTCAAGGGCGGCATAGTAGTTTGCTTCGGCCAGCAGTGCCACTGAACCCAGCCCAGCCCCAGTCGTTACGTCCGCGCCGGTTGCTAAGATCCTGCGCCGTTCTTGGAAGCGCCGATATTTCCCACACACGCGCGCTCGCGCCGCCAGCCTACTTGTTAACCAAGTCCAGATAGAGCGGCACGCCGTCAGAACCAGCCGGGAATAGAAGTTTGCCCGGGGCTGAATTCAGGGTGGCTCAGAAAACAAAGGCGGGGGTAAGGGTGAAGCCGGGCAGAACCGCGGTCGCCGCATCGAAGGCCGGACGCATCGCAAGGCCCGCGGCACTGCGCTCGGCGAGCACAGCGTGGCCGACATGGGTCATCGCCTGCGGCCCTGGCGGCTGCATCACAGCGACCAACCGGCCGGTTTCCCGCTTCAATTGCTCGCCGATCGCCGGCGGCAGGGTAGCGATGGCGCCGTCGATCAGGATAACATCCCAGGGCGCGCCGTTCGCATAGCCGGCGGTGAGCGGGCCGGTGACCAGGCGAACGGCGGGAGCGTAGGTGGCGAGAGCCGGGCGGGCGATAGCGATGAGCGCTGGGTCTTCCTCTAAGGCGGTGACATGGGCGCCACAGGCGGCGAGAAGCGCCGCGCCATAGCCGGTGCCGGCGCCGATCACCAGCGCCTTCTCCCCCGCTTGCGGGGAGGCGAGCTGGATCAGCCGGACGGTGATCAAAGGCTGCGGCAGAACCCGCCCGCCGCCGAGTGACACGTCGGCATCGAGATAGGCGAGTTCGCGCCGGTCCTCCGGCAGGAAACGCTCGCGCGGCAGCTCGCGCGCGACTTTGAGGAGACGCGGATCCGTGACCTTATTGGGACGGAGCAGCCCATCGACCATGACGGCACGGGAGACGGAAAAATCAGCGGCGGCAACATCCATAGGCAAAATTCCGATCCTCAAGGACACGCGCGGTGCGGCGGCAGCATGTCCCGGCTCTTCTAAAGCCGCCCGCGCCGCTCGCCAAGCCTCCCGGGTAACCCGTCCAACGCGCGGACTTGACCACCGCCGCCCTGGCGCCCGATATAGCTCCCGCCCAAAGAGCGGCCGCCCACAGGGTCCGGTGGCAGAGTGGTGATGCAGCGGACTGCAAATCCGCGTATGCCGGTTCGATTCCGGCCCGGACCTCCACGCGACGCAAGCGTGCAAGCTCAGCGCCGCTTCGCCGAGTGATTTGACTCAAATCAATGAAACGTGAGTGCCCGTGGCGCAGAGTTCGCGGCACGCACGGTTGGATCATTCAGGGCGAGGTGCCGCGATGTCCCAGCGCCGTCTTCTCATCCTTATCGCCGATGGAGAGCATGCGCGCTTGGTGCGCCCGGCGGCAGATCAGGCGCTCCGCAGTGAGAGTGCGCTCGATTCGACCCTCGCGCACCGAAGCGCCGCGGAACTGACCAGTGACCGCCCCGGCGCCTCGTTCCACAGCGGCGCCTCCGCCCACCACGCCGAGACGCCGCGCCATGACCTGCACGAGATGGCCAAGGAGCGTTTCGCCGCTTCGCTCGCCGAGCAAATCACCCACCTCGAAGCGGCGGGTGGCTTCGATGATCTCCTCCTCGTCGCGCCGGCGCATGTGATGGCGACGATCCGCGAGCATCTCGGCGAGGCCGCCCGCCGGCGGGTTGTCGGCATGCTGCTCAAAGATCTGATCAAGGTTCCCGACGAGGCGCTCGCGCCGCATCTCGCCCAATGGATGCACCCCGGGAATCACCGTGACGGGCCAGGCGCGGTTGGCGGCGGCTGATCTGCCGACGCTTGGCACCAGCGCCCGCCGCGCGAAACTCGTTTTACTCCGTTAACACTAACCCTGAAGGAGATGAGCTATGGCAAAGACATCGGTTCCCGTAAAGCAGACCGCCGCCGCGCCAGGCACGACGGTTGATGTCTGGCGGCCCTTCCGTTCGGAAATCGAGCGGATGTTCGACCGCTTTGCCAACGGCTTCGGCCTTGCGCCCTTTGCCGGGGCGCGCTTCGAGTCGCCGTTCACGCTCCCATCCCCTGCCGTCGATATCACCGAGAACGAAACCGCGTTCACGCTCAGCGCCGAGCTGCCGGGGATGACGGAGAAGGATGTCGAGCTTTCGCTGACCGGCGATACGCTTTCGATCAAGGGCGAGAAGCGCCAGGAACGCGAGGAAAAAGACGAGAATTTTCATCTCACCGAGCGCAGCTATGGCGCCTTCCAGCGCTCGTTCCTGTTGCCCGAAAGCGTCGATCGCGAGAAGATCTCCGCCGAATTCGCCAACGGCGTTCTCACCGTGACCATGCCGAAAACAGCCCTGGCAGCCCCAAAGAAGATCGAAGTCAAGGCGGCCGGCTGAGGAGAGACGAAACATGATCGGCATCACCCTGCTCCCCGAGCAGATTCGCGCGGCGCCACCTGAGATCCGTCGCTGGCTCGAGGCGGAAATCGCAGCGACGTTCGCCGCTGGCGTTGCCGCGGAGTCCCCCCATACCGGCGCCCGTTACGGCGGCGCCGCTGCCGCGCATGATGCCGAAACCCGCCGATTGGTGGCGTGCGACCTCGATGAGGCGCGCGCCATCCTCTCTCTCATCCAAGGGATGCTCCCGGTTGTATCGGTGTTTTTCGAACTTGGCCGTGAACCGATCGCGGTTTCCGCCGAGGGGCTGCGCGTCTTGCGGCTCGATCAGATGATGCAGCACGCGCATTTGCGCGCGTTCGATCAGCTCGCCGCGTGCTTGCGGGCGATCGACGCTGCTTGCGAGCGGGTGCGCGGCGTGGCAGACACGGCACTGACCGTATTGGATGGGGCTGGCCATTGTCTCGTCGCCGAGGAGACCGGGCGGAGCGTTTTCCTCCTGTGGCAGGAAATCGTCGCAACGCACGATCTCGGCCAACCTGCCGCCGCCCTCGCAGGCGACGCGCCGGCTGGCGCCGCGGCGCCGCCGTTTTCGTCCCCTTACGCGATCTCGGTGCCGCCGCTCCCAACCCCTGGCAGCGGGTGATCGGGCGGCCACTTCGGCGCGCGGCTTTGGGAAAGCGCGGCTTTGGGGCTATAGCGCGCGTATGAGACGGCGCGGGTGGAATCCAGATGTGTTTTCGCCGATGCGGGCGGGCGATGGCTGGCTAGTTCGCATCAAGCCGCCCGCGCAGCGTCTCACCGCCGCGAGCGCGCGGCAGCTGGCTGGGATGGCGGCGCGCTGGGGCAATGGTGCGATCGAAATCACGACGCGCGCCAGCTTGCAGCTCCGCGGCATCCGAGAGGCCGCTTTCGCCGATCTCGCCGCCGCGATGCGGGCGGCGGGACTGGCGAGCGACGATCCCGCGCTGGAGCAGCGGCGCAACATCCTGGTCTCGCCGCTAGCCGGTGACGATCCGACGATTGCCGGCGATCCGTTGGCGCTCGCCGGCGCCCTTGGCCGACACCTCGCCGATCCGGCTTGTGCCGGTCTTTCACAGAAATTCTCGGCCGTCATCGATGGCGGCGGCGTTCTGTCGCTTGCCGGCTTCCGCGCCGATATCCGGATCACGCTGCGCGAGGATGGCGTCGACATCGCGGCCCTCGACGGCACCCGCTGCACCTGCCGCGCCGAGGAGGCGCCTGCCATCGCCTTGGCGCTGGCGGCAGCGCTCACGTTCGAGGCCCGCCCGCCAGCGCCGCCGCCACCACCACCACCCGCCGGGTTCCTCCCCTATCCTCAGCAGACGCGCGGCGCCTTCGCCCTCGTGCCGCCGTTCGGCGCGATGCGGGCGCCGATGCTTGCCGCCCTCGCTGATCTCAGCGAAGCGTTCGGCGATGGCTTGCTCCGTCTCGCGCCGGGCCGCGCCGCGCTGATCGGCTCGGTGTCGATGGCGCGGGCCGCGGCTTTGGCGCAAGCGGCGCAGGCCGCCGGGTTCATCACCGATGCGACAGCGCCGAGCCTTGGGCTGATCGCCTGCATCGGCGCGCCGGATTGCGCTGGCGGCGATGCCCCGAGCCGCGCCGACGCAGCGGCGCTGGCGGCGCTGCTCGATGACGGCGTGGTGCGGCCGATCCATGTCTCAGGATGCGCCAAAGGCTGCGCCCATGTCGGCCCGGCGCCGGTGACGCTAACCGGCGTCGGCCGGCGGGCGGACGGGCGCGGCCTCTATGATCTGGCCTTCGATGCCAGCACCGACCGCGTCGGCCTGCAAGCCGATCACCGTCTGCTTTCGATCGCGGACGCGGCGGCGCTCCTCAATCGCCGCGCCACGCACGGATAGCACCGAGCGGCGATCAGAACGCCGGCAGCGCCGGCGCCTCCTGCCCGACGATCGCGATGCCTTCGACTTCGACCAGCCAGTCCGGCCGGCAGACGCGCCCCTGGACGAACACTGCCGGCACGTCCGGCAGGCGCTCGGCCAGCGCCGTCCTGATCCGCCAGTAATCGGCGGGATCGCGAAGATAAACGATGAGATGCATGAGCGCGTTGAGCGTGGCGTTGCCGGCGCGCAGTAGCGCCGCGACATTCTCCAGCGCCCGGTCGAGTTGGCGCAGGACATCGCCGGGATGCACCACCCGGCCGGCGCCATCGATGCTCGCAGTTCCAGAAATCATCAAATGGGCGCGGTCGGCATAGGCGATACGCGTGCCGCGCTCGAAGGTGACGTTGTAATCCTGGGTCGGGCAGAGATAGTCGAAATCATTGAGATAGGAGATCTGCCCGGGCGCGAGGCCGAGAATCGAATAGGCGTCCATCGCCACGATATCGTAACGATGTGCGCACGCTCCCTCGATACCGGTCGACGCGATGAAATGAGTTTTTGCCGTGAGATCCTGTTCGGTGAATAGGTCACGCCGGCTCGCGACCATATCATTGTAGAAGATATCGACATCTTTGACATAGATCCAAGTGCGCACGCAATTGTCGCGCAGCGTGCCGCCAAGCCCGGCGACGACGGCGATCAGCGAATCGAACACGTTTCGGGTCTGGCGGGCGACGGCAATCGGTGCGTCCTCGGCCCCGCAACAGAGCCCGGTGGTCCAGAGATGAGCGAGAGAATCCCGCTCGATCAAAACATGCCGCGGCGTGAGGCACTTCTTGCGCAATCCACGTGGGTCATCGACATGATAGGCAAGAAGCGCGATTTTGGCTCGCGATAGCAGCGGCTGCTGGATCAGCGAAAGCGCAACCGGCGAGCCATCCTCATCCATGGCAAGCCCGCTCTCGCTTACCCGTTTCGCTTGATTAATCGCGTCACTGAGAAAAACCCGCCGGAACACCGCACTTCCCGGCGCGAGGCCGAGCGCGCGCCGCTCCGCCGCATAGCGCCGTTCGAGATCCTCGATCTGTCCGGCCAAATCAAGATCGGCGTCCGGCTCGATGACGATGAAATGCTCGCCGCCGCGCGATGACCCAAAGAAAGATTTGCTGATCGTCTTATTGGTGCAAAGCATGAACCGGACTCTCCTATTGTCGGAAGGCGGGATTTCGTGATCACCAGACGCTCGCGCTAGGCGCAATCACGGCTGCGGCGGCTGCCATGCCATGCCGGGGCGGCCATGGAGATAGCCGTTGATGAGCGGGACCGGCGCGATCCGCTCGCGCAGCCGCGCTAAAGCTTCCTTGGGGTCGATCGCGCGATCGAGAACGGCGCGATAGAGTTCCGCGACCGCGACCATGTCGAGCGTGTGCGGCGACAGGCGGAAATGGCTGACGCCGGCGTTGCGCAAGGCGTCGAGTTCGTCAAGCAGAACGAAATAGCCATGCGAGAGGGTCTGGGTGCCATTGATTGCAAGCACGGGCCGGCCATCGAGTTCCGCCGCCGCGAGGCCATCCTGATCACGCTCACAGACAAACTGGCAGTCATCTTTGTGTAAATCATGGGCGCGTGCATGATAGCAGCGCTGTGAAATCGCCAGTGGCTGGCGACCGAAGACAAAAATTTCAGTCTGGCCGCTCGGATTGCCGGCCGCGAGGGTCGCGATCGCCGCCTTAGAGAGCTCAATCGGCAGCGCGACGCGAATCGCCCCGCGGTGGACGAGAACGTCGCGCGTCGCTTCATTGAAAACGTTGATCAGCGGGCCGGAGACGAATGTCCGCCCGGCCAGTAGCGCCAGTGCGCCGAGGTCGTTGATCTCGATGAGATCTTCCGCCGCGACCGACGTCGCATAGGCCGCGATCGCTCGCGCCTCGCGCCGCTCGGTGATCAGCGCCGGCGTCGACATCACCACCTGCTTGCCGGCACGGCGCAACCGTGCCGCGATCTCCGGCAGATCTTTTTCATACCACGCGAGACGCTTGCTGCACACGACTTCGCCGAGATAGACGCAGTCGATCGGTGCTTCGTCGGCAATGCGGGCATAGAAATCGCGTCGTGCCGCCGCCGGCCAGTGATACAGCAATGGTCCCAGCGTCAGGTGATCCTTCGTCACGACACTCATCGCCAACCTTTCTGATAGGCAGCCAGGGTTTCACGCCCGCCCTCGGCGATTTCACGGAGCGCCGCATCCGCCGGCAGGGGCGCGCCGGCCGCGAGGGCGTCGAGATGGCGGCGGAACGCTGCGACGACCGCCCCAACATAGGCGCGGCTCCGCTGCCGCCCTTCGATTTTCAGCGCCGTGACGCCCGCGGCTTTGAGTTCCGCGAGCAGCGGCATGACGTTGAGCGCGGTCGGCTCCTCGAACAGATAGCGGGGCTCACCGCGCACCAGGAAGCGGCCCTTGCACGGCGTCGGATACGCCGCCCCCTCGGCGGCATCGACGCGATTTATCATGACATCGCCAAGATAAGAGACCAGTTGATCGCCCTCTTCGCGATAGCTCACATGCTCGGCCGGAGCGCAGACACCGTCACAGCTCGGCGAACGTCCGGTCATGTAGGAGGAAAGATAGCATCGGCCCTCGACCATGGTGCCAAGGCTGCCGAAGGCGAACACTTCCGCCTCGATGCCGGTCTCACCGATCAGCGTCGCGACCTCGCTGACCGCGAGCACGCGCGGCAGGACGACGCGGCTGACACCGAAGGTCTCGGCGTAAAAGCGGATCGCAAGCGGGCTTGCCGCCGCCGCTTGTACCGAAAGATGGCGGCGAAGACAGGGATGCCGGCGCGCGCTGTAATCCAGCATGCCGAGATCGGCGAGGATGACGGCATCGGCGCCTGCCTCGGCGGCGGCGTCGATTGCGCGTTGCCAGGGGCCGAGATCGCCGGCGCGGGGAAAGGTGTTGACGGCAACGAACACCCGGCATCCGCGCGCATGCGCATAAGCAACGCCGGCGTGCAGTTCGTCGCGATCGAAATTCAAACCCGGATAGTTGCGCGCGTTGGTGCAGTCTCGAAATCCGCAATAGACGCTGTCAGCACCAGCATCGACGGCAACCTTGAGCGCCGCCGGCGTGCCGGCCGGGCATACCAGTTCGAGATAGCGCATCATGCTGCCGTCTCGCTTTGCCCGCGCCGGCGCGCCATTGCTTCGATCCGCACCAGACGTCCGCGAAAGCTTTGCATATCGCGCTCCAGCCGCTCACAGCGGGCAACAAGCGGCGAGGGTTCGCGCCGCGCCGCATGGAGCGCCTCGTGCCGCAAGGCCGCGCGGCGGCGCGCGGCGGTGAGGCGCCGCTCGAGACTGAATGCGACCCGTCGCGCAACTGGCGCCAGCGGCCCGAAGAGCGCGCTCGTCGTCGCGAACAGATCGACGGCGTCGCGCTCGAGCGCGTTGCGCAGGATGACGATCGCCGCGGTGTTGCCGGTGACGGTGATTTCGCGTGAAAAGAACGCGGCGTCGCTGTCCAGTCGGCCTTCGAGCAGAGCGATCAGCGCCGCAAACCGGCCTTTGACGGTAGCACTCGGCGTCTCTTGGAATGCCGCGACCGCCGTCAGGGTCATCGCGCCACCACCGAAGCGGAGCAGGAAGCGATGCGGCAGATCGATCGGCATGATACCGATCACTATCGCCGGCTCAGCGGCGAGCGCGCGAAAAAGACGAGGATGCTCGTGCCCGAGCCGGCGCAAGAGCAGCGCCGCCGCTCGCGTGAGTGCTGGCGCCGGCAGCATGGACAAGACCTCGCTTGCCAGCAGAAGGGGAAATTCGAACTCCGCCACGCGTATGTCCTCCGATCTGGCCTGCGCCGCATGCCATGGCGCAAAGTCGCGCCGTTTTCCTCGCGGAGAACGTATGCCGCGTTGATCTAGATCAACGCGGGCGAGCAGAAACCCGGCACATCTCGCGACAACTGCCAATCGCGGAGAATAAATTCATGCTGGATGTCGACGCGTCTCTCAAAATACTCGATGAAAAGGCCATCGCCGCAGCAAAGCTGGTGCGCGAACCTTATGATTATGCCTTCGTTGAGCAGGCGATGCCGGCAGCGCTCAAGGACGATGTCCTGGCCGACGCGCCGGTCATCCCTGATCGCGGCAGCTACGGCTTGCCGAGCTTACACTACGGACCTCGCTTCGGCGCTGTCGTCGAGGATCTCCTGAGCCCGCGCTTTCGCCGCCTGGTCGAGGACAAATTCGATATGGATTTGAGCCGCCGGCCGCCGGTCATCGTCATGATGGGCAACACCACGGGCCATTACAACGAAGGGTACGCGCACCCCGATTCGAAACATAAAATCGTCACTGTGTTGCTCGGCTTCACCCGTGCCTGGCCTTATGAACGTGGCCGGTTGCGTGTCTTGCGCAGCGCCGATCGCGAGGATGTCGCCTTCGAATTCGCCCCCGAATTCGGCCGCATGCTGATGTTCCGCGTGTGCGATCATTCCTGGCATGGCTTTCTGCCGCAGAAAGGACCGCGCATGAGCCTGCAATTATGCTTTGTCGATTCGGAGTGGTATGTGCGCCGCGAATACTGGCGCCACAGCGCCAGCGCGATGGCCAAATCCGTGCCCGTCCTCAAAAAAATCATCGAATGGGCGCCGCGCTGAGGAGATCCGCCATGACCTATCCGACGGTTCCCGAGGCTGCGGAAATTTCCCGCCATTTCCGCGCGAGCATCGGCGCGGCAGAACGCAAGGAATCTCCCTATCGCCACTGGCTGTTCAAAAACATTTTCCCCGAGCAGCTCTGCACCGGGATTCTGACCCTACCGATCGCGCCGCCCGCGCTTGGCCGCACCGATGGCACGCGCAACAGCTACAATGATCGGCGGAGCTTCATCACCCCGGAGCTACAGCAAAAGTTTCCGACCTGCGCCGTCCTTGCCGAGGCATTGCAGACGCCTGAGGTCGCGCGCCTCATGGCAGAGACCTGCGAGATCGCGGTGGACGGCAGTTTTCTTCGCATCGAATATATCCAGGATCTCGACGGCGCCTGGCTCGAGCCGCACCATGACATCCCGGAGAAACTGTTTTCGATGGTGATCTATCTCTTCATTGGCCCGGACGCGAAGGAATGGGGTACCGACATTTACGATCATGAAAAACGTTGGGTTGCCCAGTCCCCGGGCGAGTTCAATTCCGGCGTGATTTTCGTCCCGGGTGAAAATACCTGGCACGGGTTTGAGCCGCGCCCAATCATCGGGGTGCGCCGCCTGATGGAAATCAATTATGTTGCCCCGAACTGGCGCGATCGCGAACAGCTCTGCTTTCCCGACCGGCCCATCCACACCGGCTAGAGCAAGTGGGACCAAAGCAAGTGGGGATTGTCCGCGGCGGGATTCGAACCCACGGCCCCAGGATTCACACCACTTCGGCTTACGCCGCCGCGGGCAAGCCTGCCCGCGTTCGTGGTCCGGACTGTCCCTTCACCATGAGCCAAGAAAGCCTTTAGGTGCCGCCCGTCCAGTCTCTACACCTTCCCCGCGCCGCCGGCGCGGGGCTTGGCTCGGGATCGGCTCGGCGCGAGCGCGCCGGGCGTTCCCCGACTTTGAGCGGATCCGCCACGCGGTTTCCCGGCGCGACGCCCAGTTTCACAACAAGGAATCCTGTGCTCTATCCTGCTGAGCTACGCGGACATAACGCGTTTTATAGCGGCTGACGGAGAGGGGAGCAAACGCCCGGCCTGCCTTACGCCTCATCATCGCGGAGGCGGTAGCCGATGCCGGGCTCGTTGACCAGAAGCCGCTCCGCCCCGTCGCCCAGTTTCCGCCGCAACTGCCAGACCGAGACCCGGAGATAGGCGATGTCTTCGGCATGCGCCGGCCCCCAGAGCGTCGTCAGAATCTGGCGATGCGTGAGGACGCGGCCGTGATGGCGGGCGAGGAGCGCAAGAACGGCGAATTCCCGAGGCGTGAGCGCGATCGCGGTGCCGTCGCGCCGCACTTCGTGGCGGGCGAGGTCGATCTCGATCGCGCCGGCGCGGATGATCTCCGTCGTTTCTACGAGGTGCGTCACGCGTCGCAGCGCCGCCCGGGTGCGGGCCAGCAATTCGCCGAGCGCGAAGGGTTTTTCGACATAATCGTCGGCGCCATTGTCGAGGGCGGCGATCTTTTCGGCCTCGCGCTCGCGCGCCGACAACACGATCACCGGCACGTCGCTGAAGCCGCGCAGGCGCCGCAACACCTCTTGCCCGTCGAGATCAGGCAGTCCGAGATCGAGCAGCACGAGATCAGGTGCCTGGCCCGCGATCAGCCGCAGCCCTTCCGCTGCGGTCTCCGCCGGGATCACGGCGAAGCCCGCCGCTTCCAACGCCGGGCGCAGGAAGCGATGGATTTGCGGCTCGTCGTCGATAACCAGAATACGACCGCCGCTGTTCATGCTGTCCCGCTCATGGGGCGGCGGCCGGAAGGTGGAGGGTGATGACGGTGCCGGGAAAGCCGAGCGGCGGCGCATCGGGGCGCGGGCTTGCGGCCTCGATCCGCCCGCCCATGGCGATCGTGAAGCCGCGGGCAATGGCGAGCCCGAGCCCGAGCCCGGTGCCCGGTGCCACCCGATCGCCACGCCCGGCGCGATAGAAACTGTCGAACACATGCGGCAAATCTTCGGCAGCAATACCAATACCTTCATCGCTGACGCTGATCGCAACCTCAGCCCCTTCGCGCCGCGCCGTGACCGAAACAGTGCCGTTCGCCGGCGAATATTTCAGCGCGTTGTCGAGCAAATTGACCAGAACTTGCTCCAGCAACAGCGGGTCGGCGCGCACCGGGGGGATGTCGGGCGGAATATTGACCAGGATCAAAAGCCCGTTTTCTTGCCGCGCGATCGCCGCTTCGACCACTTCGGGAAGTTCGGTCGGCGCAAGACGCGGCACGATCTCGCCGCTCTCGAGGCGAGTCATGTCGGTGATATTGGCGAGAAAACGGTGCATGCGGGCGGTATCGTGCTCGATGCTGCTCAGGAGATCGCCGCGGGTCTCCGGCGTGAGCTGCGCCCAAGCGGTGCGCAGCGTCTCGGCGGCGCCGCGGATGGCGGTGAGCGGCGTGCGGAGATCGTGCGAGAGTGAGGAAAGCAGCGCTGTCCGCAGCCGCTGGGTTTCGGACTGCGCGGCGCTTTGCGCGGCCTCGCGGGCCAGGCGCAGACGCTCTAGCGTAACCGCGGCGCGATCGGCCAGCGCATCGAGCGCCTGTTGTTCGGGCTCGGTCAGCGGCGCACGGGCGCTGACGCCGAGCACGCCGAGCGTGCCTTGCGGCGTTGCAAGCGGCAGGAAGCGCCAGGCGGCCGACGGCATGGTCGCGGTGCCGGCGCCGGCCGGCTCGCCTTTTTCCGTGCTCCACCGGGCCGCCGCCAATGCCGCTTCATCGAGTTCGACCACGGCCTCTGGCGTTGCCGAGGCTTGCGCGCCGATGACGAGATCATCCCCGACCTTGATCAGCACCGCCGCCATAGTTGCGATCTCGGCGCCTTGCTTGGCGAGTTCGGCGAGCAATTCGGGCTCGGTTCGCGCCGCCCCGAGCGCGCGGCTGAAGCCGGCGATGCGGCGGAGACTCTCGATCCGCGCCTGTGCCGTTCGCGCTTCACTGCGCACCCGGCTTGCCATCGCGCCGGTGATCACGGCGACGCCGAGAAAGACGAAGATCGCGATGACGTCCTTGGTGTCGCTGATGGTGAGGATATAAAGCGGCGGGATGAAGAAAAAATTCCACGAGAGAAAGCCGAGCACGGCGGCAAAGAGGGCGACGCGCAGGCCATGGAGGCTAGCCGCGACGACGACAGCGGCGAGAAACAGCATCCCCATCGCCTCTTCCGGGATGGTGCGCACCACTTCGCCGATCACGGTGACGAGCGCGACCAGCGCCGCGCTGGCGAGCCAGGGCCAGACGCCAAGTGGCGGGCGCGGCCGGCGGGCGGACTTCGCTGTGCCGATCGGGCGCGGCGTGATATGGACGGCGAAGGCGTCCGCCCGCCGCGCCAGCGTCTCCGCGAGCCCGCGCCGGGTAAGCCGCCGCCACCATCCGGGGCGGCCGCGGCCGAGCACGATTTGCGTGACATTGCGCCGCTCGGCTTCCGCGAGTGTCTGGCGAAAAATATCGCCGCCGGTCAGCGTTTCAGTTTCGGCGCCGAGCTGGATCGCGAGCGAAAACGCAGCGCTGAGATCGACGATTTTGCCCGGCTGTTCGACGTGCACGGCAAGCCACGGCGCCCGCAGCGCTGCCGCCAATCGCGCCGCGTGCCGCACCACTGCCTCGGCATCGACAGTGTCGCCACCGAGCAACGCCATCACCCGCTCGCTCGCCGGCCACGGCCCGGCGATCGCTTTGGCGCGCATATAGCTCGCGATATCGGCGTCGACATGCTCCGCCGCTCGCCGCAGCGCCATTTCGCGCAAGGCGGCGAGATTGCCTTCGCGGAAAAACCCGCCGAGCGCCCGTTGCGCCGTCTCCGGCGGATAGACCCTCCCCTCGACAAGCCGCGCCCGCAGCTCCGCCGGCGGGAGATCGATCACCTCGATGTCGGCGGCGAGCGAGAGCACGCGATCGGGGATGGTCTCGGCGACGCGCACACCGGTGATGCGGGCAATGGCGTCGTTCAAGCTCTCGAGATGCTGGATGTTGAGGGTGGACCAGACATCGATCCCGGCGTCCAGCAACTCGATCGCGTCTTCCCAGCGTTTGGCATGGCGACTGCCGGGGACGTTGGTGTGGGCGAGTTCGTCGAGCAGGAGCAATTGCGGGCGGCGGGCGAGCGCGCCATCGAGGTCGAATTCCTCGATCTCGCGCCCGCGATAGGTGAGTTTTCGGCGCGGCAACACCGGGAGATCGTTAATCTGCGCGATGGTCTCGCGGCGTCCGTGGGTTTCGATCAGCCCGGCGACAACGTCAACGCCGTCCTCGCGCTTGCGCCGCGCTGCGGCCAGCATCTCCCAGGTCTTGCCGACTCCAGGGGCCATGCCAAGAAAGATCTTGAGCCGTCCCTTGCCTTCACGCGTCGCGGCCAGCGCTAGGGCATCGGGATCGGGGCGGCGGTCATCGTCGGGCGGGCGCGGCATGTGGCCCAGTATAGCGGGAAATTACGGCGCCGACACCTGATCGAGCGCGCGGTTGAGCGCGAGCACGTTTACCCTCGGCTCGCCGATGAAGCCGAGGAAAGGTCTCTCGGTATGGGCGGCAACGAGGTCGGCGATACGCGCCTCGGGGAGATGGCGCGCACCTGCGACGCGGGCGATCTGGCGGCGCGCGTTTTCTGGTGAGATATCGGGATCGAGGCCGGAGGCCGAGCTGGTGACGGCGTCCGCCGGCACTGGCGCCGGGCCGGCCGCGGCGAGATCGCCCTTGACGCGATCGATCAGCGCCTTCGCGGTCGGCGCGAGGTTGGAGGCGTTGGAATTATCGGCGGCGTAAGGCACCGGGATGGTTTTGCTCGCATCCTTGGGATCGGGCTCGGTGGTCGCCGAGGGGCGCGGATGGAAATAGCCCGGGGCGGTGAAATTCTGCCCAATCAATGCCGAGCCGATGATCTTGCCGTGATCCTCAAGGAGGCTGCCGCCCGCCTGGAAGGGAAAAGCAAGGCCGAGGAGGCCAGTCATTGCGAGCGGCGCGGCAAGGCCGGTGAGCACGGTGAGCAGCACGACGAGAATGAGCGCAGGACGGAATTCGCGGATCATGCGTGGTCTCCTTCAGGCGAGCCCGGCGAGGGCGAGCAGCATGTCGATCAGCTTGATGCCGATGAACGGCGCGACGATGCCGCCAAGGCCATAGATCAAGAGGTTGCGGCGCAACAGCGCCGAGGCGCCGATTGGGCGGAAGCTGACACCACGCAGCGCCAGCGGCACCAGGGCGACGATGATCAGCGCATTGAAGATCACCGCCGAGAGAATGGCCGATTGCGGCGAGGCGAGATGCATTACGTTGAGCGCGCCAAGCTCGGGATAGGCGGTGATGAAAATCGCCGGCAGAATCGCGAAATATTTCGAGATGTCGTTGGCGATCGAAAACGTGGTGAGCGAGCCGCGGGTGATCAGCAATTGCTTGCCGATTTCGACAATCTCGATCAGCTTGGTCGGGTCGCTGTCGAGATCGACCATGTTGCCGGCCTCACGCGCGGCCTGGGTTCCGGTCTGCATGGCAACGCCGACATCGGCTTGCGCGAGCGCCGGCGCATCATTGGTGCCATCGCCAGCCATCCCGACGAGGCGGCCATCTGCCTGGGTTTTGCGGATATAGGCGAGCTTGTCCTGCGGCGTTGCTTCAGCAATGAAATCATCAACGCCAGCTTCGGTCGCTATCGCGGCGGCAGTGATGCGGTTGTCGCCGGTTACCATGACGGTGCGGATGCCGATGCGGCGCAATTCAGCGAATCGCTCACGGATACCGGGTTTGACGATGTCCTTGAGTTCGATCGCCCCCATCAGCCGCCCATCTTGTGCAACCGCGAGCGGCGTTCCACCAGCGCGGGCGATGCGTTCGATGGCGGCGGTGAATTCCGCGGGCGCCTTATCCCTCTTGAGCCAGGCCAGCACCGAATCGACGGCGCCCTTACGAAAGGCATGGCCATCATGGTCGAGGCCGGAAAGCCGGGTCTGGGCAGTGAACGGCACCACGACCGCGCCCTCCGGCCGCTCGGGCGTGATACTAAAGCGGTCGCGCGCGAAGGCGAGGATCGAACGTCCCTCCGGCGTTTCGTCACCGAGGGTCGCGAGCGCGATCGCATTCGCGAGCTCGCGCTCGCTGACGCCAGGCGCCGGGATGAAGGCGCTCGCCATGCGGTTGCCGAGCGTGATGGTGCCGGTTTTATCGAGGAGCAGGGTATCGACATCGCCCGCCGCTTCCACCGCGCGGCCCGAGGTCGCAAGCACGTTAAAGCGCACCAGCCGGTCCATTCCGGCGATACCAATTGCGGATAACAACCCGCCGATCGTCGTCGGGATCAGGCAGACCAGGAGGGCCGCGAGTACCGGAACGCCGAGCACAGTGCCGGAATAGCGCGCGAAACCGACCAGGGTCACGACGGCGATGAGAAAGATCAGCGTGAGGCCGGCGAGCAGAATGTCGAGCGCGATCTCGTTCGGCGTCTTACGCCGCTCCGCCCCTTCGACGAGGCGGATCATGCGGTCGAGAAAGGTCGAGCCGGGGGCCGCGGTGATGCGCACGACAAGCCAGTCAGAGACGATCTGCGTGCCCCCGGTGACGGCGCTGCGATCGCCACCGGATTCGCGGATCACCGGTGCGGACTCGCCAGTGACGGCGCTTTCGTTGACGCTCGCCATCCCCTCAACGACGTCGCCGTCGGACGGGATGAGATCACCGGCTTCGACCAAAACATGGTCGCCGACGGCCAATTCGCTCGCCGCGACCGGCTGGAAAATGGCGCGGTCGGCGGGATTGACGAGACGTTTCGATATCGTTTCGGTGCGCGCGCGCCGCAAACTCTCGGCCCGCGCCCGCCCGCGTCCTTCCGCAACCGCCTCGGCAAAGGTTGCGAACAATACTGTCATCCACAGGAAAAAAGCGATCGCGATAGCAAAGCCCCAAGGCGCGCCGCTCGCGATATTGCGGAGACCAAGTATGGTAACGAGGATCGAGATCACCTCGGTCACGAAAATCACCGGATTGCGGATCAGCTGCGCGGGATTGAGTTTGCGGAACGCATCTCCGGCGGCGCGAGAGAGAAGGGAGCCGTCGAATAGCGCCGAGCTCGCGGATTTGGCATGCGATGCCATGAGCGTTCTCCTTAGAATGTCTTGCCGGCGAGCATGGCGAAATGCTCAGCCAGCGGGCCAAGCGAGAGCGCCGGCATGAACTGCAACCCACCCATGATCACGATGACGCCGCAGAGCAGACCGACGAAAAGCGGCCCGTGGGTCGGAAATGTGCCGGTTGAGGCCGGCACCTTGATCTTTGCCGCAAGCGAGCCCGCGATTGCCATGACGGGGACGAGAAAAGCGAAGCGACCGAGCAGCATGGCGATGCCGAGCGTGGTGTCGAGCCAGGGTGTATCGGCGCTGAGACCGGCGAAGGCGCTGCCGTTATTGCCGGTCGTCGAGGTGTAAGCATAAAGCATCTCGGAAAGCCCGTGCGGCCCGGCATTGCCGAGGGAAGCGAGCGCCGACGGCAAAACCATCGAGAGGGCAGCGAAGCCGAGGATCGAGACCGGCAGGATCAGCACCGCAAGCATGGCGAGTTTTACCTCCTTCGCCTGAATCTTCTTGCCGAGATATTCCGGAGTCCGTCCAACCATGAGCCCGGCGACGAACACCGCGATGAGGGCGAAGATAAGCAGGCCGTAAAGCCCGGAGCCGACGCCACCGGGCACGATCTCGCCAAGCTGGATCAGGAACATCGACGTCATGCCGCCGAGCGGCATATAGCTATCCAGCATCGCGTTCACCGCGCCGCACGAGGTCGCCGTGGTGATGATATTGAACAGCACCGAAAGCGGGATACCGAAACGAAGTTCCTTCCCCTCCATGTTGCCCTGCGCGGGATCGACGCCGAGCGCCGTCAGCAGCGGATTGCCTTGCGCCTCGGCATGATAGGCGACGGCGATGGCGGCGATGACGAAAACGCCGATCACCGCGAGCAGCGCATACCCCTGGCGCGCATCCTTGACGATGCGCCCGAACGTGAAGGTGAGCGC
>NZ_JBMFWJ010000034.1:6861-29921 GCF_049965395.1 Acidibrevibacterium sp. | reverse complement strand
ATATGAACGACTGGATCGACCGTACCGAGGCCCTGGCCCTTCTCGGCGTCAAGCCGCAGACGCTCTACGCCTATGTCAGCCGCGGACGGATCGAGGTGCGGCGCGAGACGGTCGGCTCCCGCCGCAGCCTCTATCGCGCCGAGGATGTTGCCCAGCTGGCCCAACGCGCCAACGCCAGCCGCAAGCCCTCGGCGGTCGCGGCGCGGGCCATGGCGTGGGGCGAGGCATCGATCGTCACGCATATCTCGACTGTCGAGCGCGGGCGGCTGATCTATCGCGGCGAGGACGCAGCTCGCTTCTCCGTAGGCGCAACCCTAGAAGATGCCGCCCGCCTGCTGTGGGACTGCGAAGACGTGGTCGATATCCCGGTTTCGACGAACCGTCGCGCCAACCCATTCGAGGCGCTGGCCGGGCTGGTTTCGCAGTGCCGGCCATCGATTGGCCGTGGCAAGGAACGGCTTTGCCGAGATGCCCGCACCGCCATCGCCTGCATCGCCGCCGCCTGCGGCATCGCGCCTGGCGCTGCGCCGCTTCATCTCGGGTTGGCTTCGTTGTGGTCGCTCGGGGCAGACAATGCCGAGCTGGTCCGGCGCGCGCTCGTCCTGATCGCGGATCACGAACTCAACGCCTCCACCTTTGCGACGCGTGTGGCGGCATCGACCGGCGCTTCCGTCGCCGCGTGCCTGCTCGCGGGCCTGAGCACTCTCTCCGGCCCCAGGCATGGCGGTGCTGCGACCGCACTTGCGCGTATGCTCGACGATGCCGAGCGCGAAGGGCCGGAAGCGACGACCCGGGCATGGCTGGACCGCGACGGCGCGGTACCCGGCTTCGGCCATCCGCTCTATCCGAATGGCGATATCCGGATGCTCACACTCGGCACCATGCTCAAGCCCGATGCCCTCATGCGAGAACTGGCGGAACACGTCCGGGAGGCGACCGGCCTTCTGCCGAATATCGATTTCGGGCTGATGGCGTTGGCCCGCGGAGCTGGCCTGCCGGCCGATGCCTCACTCACCCTCTTCCTGCTTGGGCGGAGCGTCGGCTGGGCCGCCCATGCGATGGAACAGGCGCTCGAAGGCAGCTTGATACGCCCGCGTGCCCGCTATGAAGGAGCGCTGCCGCTCGCGTGATCAACCATCACCGTCCAACGTCCCAGTATGCCGATTAGGTGCATTCTGATGAGGCCGGTCTCGCATGTCTCAGGATCAGATGACCACTATCGAGCGGCGGTTCTGCAAATTCATATGACTGAGTTGAGGTCTCATACCACCGCCTATAATGCGGCCACGGCACACGCTGAGCTGGCTCCCGCCGCGGCGCTGTTCGGCGGCAATCTCGCCGGTGGGCTGTGGGACTTCGCGCGGTCGCTCGGCGCGCCAATGGCGCTTCGCGATCTCGGACTGGCGCCGTCCGCGCTCGACCGGGTCGCCGATCTCGCGGTGAAAAATCCTTACCCGAACCCAAGTCCCGTGACACGAAACGCGATTCATGCGCTCCTTGAGCGTGCCTTCACCGGCGAGCGCACGGGATGAGGCCCCCGACATGAACGCCGGGATGAGACAAAGAACCGGCATCAGGAGGAAACCATGCCCCGCTATTTCACCGAGGCGAATTCAGAAGAGACCGTCAATGCCCGCATGGGCGCGGAGATCGATCCGCGTCTGCGGCAGATCATGGCGGCGCTCGTCCGCCATCTGCACGCTTTCGCCAAGGAGGTGGCGCTGACCGAAGCGGAATGGGCGTTCGGCATCGATTTCCTCACCAAAGCCGGCCAGATGTGCAGCGAAGAGCGGCAGGAATTCATCCTGCTCTCGGATGTCCTCGGGCTCTCGATGCTGGTCGATGCGATCAATCACCGCCGTCCGCCGGGAGCGACCGAGAATACCGTCCTCGGCCCGTTTCATGTCGCCGGGGCGCCGGAGCGGGCGATGGGCGAGAGCATTTCGCTCGATGGCAAGGGGGAGACCTGTCTTTATACCGGCCGCGTCCTCACCGTCGGCGGCGCGCCGATCGTGGGGGCGCGGATCGATGTCTGGTCAGACAATGCCGAGGGGTTCTATTCCGTCCAGCAGCCCGGCCTGCAGGACAAATGGAATAATCGCGGGGTCTTCATCACCGGCCCGGACGGGCATTACGAATTCATCGGCATCAAGCCGGTGAGCTACCCGATCCCCGATGACGGGCCGGTTGGGAAAATGCTCACCGCCCTCGGACGCCATCCGAGACGGCCGGCGCATATGCATTTCATGATCACCGCGCCGGGTTATCAGCGCCTGGTCACCCACACGTTCGTTGGTGATGATCCCTGGCTCTCCACGGACGCCGTTTTTGGTGTCAAGGCATCCCTGATCGCTCCGTTCGAGCCGGCGACAGACGGGCGCACACGCTGGCGCTCGCCCTTCGACTTCGTCCTGGTCGCAGACACCGATGCACCCACCGCCCATCCGCCCGATCGGCGGTGACGGATCGCCGGCCCGGCTTGCCGCGCCGGGCGCAATAAGGCACGATCGGGGGAGAAAAAACCGGAGGAGACGAATCATGCCGACGCATCAAGGCGCTTGTTTCTGCGGCGCCATCGTGATCGAAGTCACTGGCGAGCCCGAAGGCATGGGCTATTGCCATTGCCGCTCCTGCCGCTCCTGGTCGGGGGGGCCGGTGAATGCCTTCAGCCTGTGGAAGCCAGAGGCGGTCAAGGTCACCAAGGGTGAGGAACATCTCGCGACCTTCGCCAAGACGCCGATGAGCGAGCGCAAATTCTGCGCCCTCTGTGGCGGGCATCTGATGACCAACCACCCGCCGCTCGGCCTCGTCGACGTGTTCTCGGCAACGATCCCAAGCCTCGACTACCAGCCGGCGCTGCACGTCAATTACAGCGAGACGGTGCTGCATCTTCATGATGGCCTGCCGAAATTCGCCGATTTCCCGGCCGAATTCGGGGGCTCGGGCACGATGCTGCCAGAGTAAGCAAACAGCCGGACGTAACGCAGAAAATGCGCACGAGCGAAGGGCGGGAAATGGCGGCGGCGCGGCGGTTGGCGCCGATGATCGCGGCAGCAGCGGGGCGGATCGAGCGTGAGCGGGAATTGCCCGCAGATCTCGTCGATGCGCTGCATGAGGCTGGGCTGTTTCGTCTCCTGCTGCCCAAAACCCTCGAAGGCGCGGAGCTGGCGCCGGCGGAATTCGTGCGGATCATCGAGACCCTCGCCCGCGCCGACGCCGCGACCGCCTGGTGCGTCTGCCAGACCGCCGGCTGCTCGCTCTCGGCCGGCTATCTCGCCCCTGGTGCGGCGCGGGAGGTGTTCGGGCCGCCGCGCGCGGTGCTCGCCTGGGGGGCGGGGGCAGCCGGAAAAGCGGAGAAGGTCGCCGGCGGCTACCGCGTCAACGGCAAATGGGGTTTCGCGAGTGGCAGCCGGCACGCAACTTGGCTCGGCGGACATTGCCGCGTCATCCTCCCCGATGGCAGCGCCGCCCGCGACGAAACCGGCGCTCTCATCGAGCGCACCATGCTATTCCCGCGTGAGCTGGCGCGGATCGAGGATAACTGGCACGTCATCGGTCTCCGTGGCACCGGCAGCGACAGCTATGAGGTCAGTGATCTCTTCGTCCCCGACCATCTCACCCTCTCGCGCGACGTGAACGCCGAAATCCTGCACCCGGCGCCGCTCTATCGCTTCAACACCAACCACATCTACGCGTGCGGCTTCGCCTCCGTCGCCCTTGGCCTCGCGCAGGCGATGATGGCGGATTTCCTCGCGCTCGCGGTCAAGAAAACCCCGCGCGAAGGCCAAGCCCGGCTCGCCGAAAGCGCCAGCGTCCAGGGCGAAACCGGGCGGCTGCATGCCCGGCTTAGCGCGGCGCGCAGCTTCATTGCGGCGAGTCTCGCGAACGGGATGGATGACATTCTCACGACCGGCGGCCTCGGCCTCGATCAGCGCATGACGATCCGCGCTTCTGCCTCGCATGCCCTCGCCGAGGCGCGCGAGGTCACCGTCGCCCTCTATCATGCCGCCGGCGTGAACGCGATTTTCGATGGCTCGCCGTTCGAGCGGCGGTTTCGCGACAGTTTCGCGGTTTCCCAGCAGGTGCAGGCGCGGAGCAACCATTTCGAGACCATCGGCCGCCATCTCCTCGGCCTGCCGCCCGATCTGACGTTCGCCTGAGAGATTCCCCCCGCTCGGGGCTTACCCGCTCGGGGCTTATTTGTGTTCGGGGAACAGGGATAAAAGCCCGCCCTCGCTCGCGGCGCAGCGGCCGCGCTCGGTGATGAAGCCGCTCACCAGCCGCGCCGGTGTGACGTCGAAGGCGGGATTGGCGGCCGGGGTCTCCTTGGGGCAGAGGCGCACCGTCGCGATGCTGCCATCGAGAGCACGGCCGGTGACCATCGTCACCTCGCTTGCCGCCCGCTCCTCGATCGGGATCGCGGCGATCCCGTCGCGGATTGTCCAATCGATGGTGCTGGAGGGAACGGCGACCCAGAACGGCACACCGGCATCCCGCGCCGCCAGCGCTTTGAGGTAGGTGCCGATCTTGTTGGCGACATCGCCGGCGCGCGTCACCCGGTCGGCGCCGACGATCACCAGATCGACCTTGCCGCGCTGCATCAGGTGGCCGCCCGCATTATCGGCGATCAAGGTGTGCGCAACGCCATGCTTGCCGAGTTCCCAGGCGGTCAGCGCTGCCCCCTGGTTGCGCGGCCGTGTCTCGTCGACATAGACATGGATATCGACGCCGTGGTCATGCGCCATGTAGATCGGCGCGAGTGCCGTGCCCCAATCGACGGTCGCGAGCCAGCCGGCATTGCAATGCGTCAGAATATTGACCCGCCTGCCGGCGGCGGCATGGACGATCAATTCGAGCCCGCCGCGGCCGATCGCCGCATTGCACGCGACATCCTCCTCGGCGATCGCCGCGGCTTCGGCATAAGCGGCGGCGACGCGGCGGTCGGGCGGCAGGTTTTCGAGCCGCACCCGCATGCGCTCGATCGCCCAAGCGAGATTCACGGCGGTCGGGCGGGTGGCCATCAGGATCTCGGCGCCGCGCGCCAGCGTCGCCGTCCCCGGATCGGCGCGAAGGCCGAGACAGAGCCCATAGGCCGCCGCCGCCCCGATCAGCGGCGCGCCGCGGACCAGCATGGCGCGGATCGCGTGCGCCGCCTCCTCGAGCGTGGTGAGACGCAGGATCTCGAACGACCATGGCAGTTTGGTCTGATCGATGATGCGCACCGACCAGCCATCTTGTTCGAGCCAAATCGCGCGATAAGGGGTGCCATCGATCTTCATCGGGACCTGTCAGCTCCGTTGATGCAGCACGCAAACCAGGGTGAACAGCCGCCGCGCGGTTTCGAAATCAATCTCGGCCTTGCTCGCCAGCCGCTCGCGCATCAAGCTCGCGCCTTCGTTATGGAGGCCCCGCCGTCCCATGTCGATCGCCTGGATACGCGCCTCGCGACCCTCGGCGATTGCGAGGTGATAGCTCTCGACCAGAAGGTGGTAATCCTTGATCAACCCGCGGAACGGGCCGAGCGCGAGCACATGGACGGCCTCTGGCGTGTCATCCTGGCGGCGGATATCGAACACCAGGCGCCCTTCCTGGATGGAGAGATGGAGGTGAAACGGCCCCTCGCGGCCGGGGAGCGAGAAATGGCTGTCCGCTTCCAGATCATGCACCGCTTGCGCGCGATCGGCTTCGAGAAGCGGCGACAACCGGCTCAGCGCCTCGCCGGTCAGCACCACGCGTTCCAAGCGATTTTGACCCTCTGTCGCCATGGCCCGCTCGCTAGTCCCGGCCGGGTGGCCTCATGAGCCGCCCTCCTTCATTAGCCCGAGGCTGAGCATCAGCCCGAGCGTCGCACCCTTGACCGGGCGGAGCAGAGTGAGCGTCAACGCCAGGGTGAGCGGCACCCAGATCGCGATATGCACCCAAAGCGGCGGCGCTTTGGTCTGCTCAAGGATCAGCATGCCGGGGATAATGAGATGGCCGACGATGACGATGGTGAAATAAGGTGGCATATCGTCTGAGCGCACCTCGCCGAGCGGCGCGGCACAATTCTGGCACTGCTTCACCACGCGCAGATAACCGTTGAAGATGTGGCTCTGGCCACAGACCGGGCAATGCCCCTTGAGCCCCCGCGCGAGGGCGACCAGCAGCGGCGGCAGCGGCCAGCGGCCAGATGTCTCAGTGGTTTTCGGCTGCCAATGGCGCGGCAGCGGATGTTCCGGCACCGGGGCTCTCCTTCGCAAGGGGCGGCGCACCGGCGCAAGCGGCCGCGCGGGCGAAACCCATCGACGCAGCGCACCGGTTTGTTGCAATGCACTATGATCGCGCGCGTTCGCCCCGGCAAGCCTTCGCGGGGCCGCGCATGGCAGGGGTGCGGAGGAGGAAGGCTAACCCACCGCCGCAAGCGCCGGAGTCGCGGCCGCAACCTCGGTGGGTGGGAGGCCAAGCGCCGCCTCGAGCGGGGCGAGCGCCGCGCCATAGACCCGCCAGCGGCCGATGGAGGACGAAAACAGCGGTCGGCGCACCTGGGCAACACTCGCCGTGCGCACGGTGCGGTCGGTTTCAAAAAAGCGAAGACAGATCTCGTCCCAAGGGAGGCCGCAAAACGCGACCAGCCGGCGCGCTTGGGCGGCGAGATCGGCGACGAAATCCTCGTAGCGAAGATCGAGCAGCGTCTCCGCCGGCAATACCGCCCGCCAATGCGCCATCACCCGTTCATAGGCGCGGTAATAGCGGCCGAGTTCGCCGAGATCATAGGTGAAATCAAGCGCGCCGCTGAACAGTTTGGTAAAGCACGAAACACAGGTATCGCGCGGATCACGAAAGACATGCACGAATTTCGCCGCCGGCAATGCGCGATGGAGCACGCCGAGATGGCGGAAATTGAGCGGCACCTTGTTGGTGATGCGCCTCATCCCAGGGGCCAACGCCCGGATGCGGGCGAGATAATCCGCCGCCAACGCCCGAAATCCTGCCTCATCCAGCGTCTCGGGCGTCGGGAAGCGGGCCAGGGTCTTGTCGAGCGCATCCATCTCGTCGCCGCCAAAAACGCCGGGCAAACTCGCCAGTACCTGCTCGACCAAGGTCGTCCCCGAACGCGGCATACCGACGATGAAGATCGGCAGCGGATCGGGATCGCCGCCACCCGCGCGCACCAAGGGCGCGGGAAAACGTTCGGGAATCGCCGCTAACGCCGCGAGTTCGGCGGTTTCGTCATAGGCAATGAGGCTGCGCTTCAAGGCATTGCCGGCGAGGTAATGGGTCATCGCGACATCGTGGCGGCGGCAATCGCTCGCCGCCTTGGCCAGCGCGAAATGCGCATCGAGCCGCTGCTCCGGCGGAAACGTCGTGAGCCGCGCGGCGAGCCCGGCGAGAGCCCGCTCGTCGGCGTCACCCGGCGTGAAGGTGATGATATCGGCGAGATAGCGATGATAGACGGGAACGAGCGGCGAGAGCGCGATCGCCCGGCGAAGCGCCGCCCGCCCGCCCTCGAGATCACCGAGCGCCGCCAGCGTGCTGCCGAGATTGCACCACGTGTTGGCCATGTCCGGGCGGAGAGCGAGAGCGCGGTGATAGCAATCCCGCGCCGCCGCGAGAGCCCCCTCGGCATGGCGGAGAGTGCCGAGATTGTGATGGGTATCGGCGTAGTCCGGGGCGAGGCTGAGGGCGCGGCAGAGATGGCGCTCGGCCTCCGTAAAACGCCCGAGGGTCTTGAGCGCGACACCGAGATTATTCAATAGCGGAATATTGTCCGGGTTGCTCACGCGCACCCGCTCAAGGCAGGAAACCGCCTCCACCTCGCGGCGCTGCTCGATCAGGAAGGTGCCGAAATTGAACAACGGGCTCGCGGCGCTGGGATCAAGGGCGATCGCGCGGCGATAGCTCGCCTCCGCGCCGGCCACATCGCCGAGCGCCTTCAAAACGCCCGCGAGATTATTATGCGCAGCACTGAGACCAGGCGCGAGCGCGAGTGCCGCGCGGAACCGCGCCGCCGCGTCATAAAGCCGGCCGAGTTTTTCGAGCGCACTGCCATAATTGTTGAGTGCTTCAGGAAAGGCCGGGCGCAGTGCCAGCACCTTCTCGAACATGGCGACCGCCTCGGGCAACCGGCCAAGCCCGGCGAGCGCATTCGCGTAATTGTTACCGAGTTCGGGATGGCTGGGAAAGCGCTTCACGCCGCGCGCAAGCACGGCCAGCGCCGCCGCCGCGTCCCCCGCGGCGAGCCGGCGCGCCGCCTCATGTGCGATACTGGCAGGATCGCCCGCCGCCGCCCGTCCCGACATACCGGCGGCGACGTCGTGCGCATGGGCCCGGCGTTGTTTGCGGTTGGCCTGCATCGTCGCGGGTTCTATCCTCACCACTCCTAAGAAATCATTACCGTGAGGGAGGATGCGATGGCTCGCTTGGAAGGAAAAATCGCCTGGATCACCGGCGCCGGCAGTGGCATCGGCGCGGCGGCCGCGCGGGCGCTGGCCGCGGAGGGAGCGCATGTCGTCCTCAGCGGGCGGCGGCGCGAAAGCCTGGAAGCGGTGGCCGCCGACATTCCCGGCGCCAGCCTCGAGCCCGGCGATCTCTCCGACCCCGCGACTGCGCCGGCGATCGCCGCCGCCATCGCCGAACGCTTTGGCCGGCTCGATATTCTTGTCAATAATGCCGGGCTCAACGTGCTTCGCCGCGCCTGGGTGGAACTCTCCGCCGCCGGCGCTGACGAGGTGTTCGGCGCCAATCTCCACGCCGCCTTCTACTGCGTCATCGCGGCGCTGCCGATGATGCGGGCGCAGAAGGACGGGCTCCTGATCCACACCGCCTCCTTCGCCGGGCGCTTCGTGAGCCTGCTCAGTGGTCCCGCTTATTCCGCCGCCAAACACGCGGTGGTGGCGATGAGCCATAGTCTCAACATGGAGGAATGCGTGCACGGCATCCGTTCGACGGTGATCTGCCCGGGCGAGGTCGCAACCCCGATTCTCGACCGCCGCCCGGTGCCGGTGAGCGCCGAGGAGCGGGCGCGGATGCTCAAGGCAGAGGATTGCGCCGATCTCATTCGCTATGTCGCCTGTCTGCCGGCGTCGGTCTGTCTCAACGAGGTTTTGATCACCCCGACCTGGAATCGCGGCTATGTCGCCGCCCGCACCCGCGCCGCCGGGTGAAGGTTAGGATGATAATAGAAAAAACTTCTTTTTCTGAAGAAAAAGAAGCAAAAAGACTTTCTCCCGCTTTCTTGGCGCGACAGCCTGCGAGCGCTTAATGGAGGGGCTATATTTTCATTCACGTTCGTCGCCATACCGATGACAAAATTTCGGCAAAGCCCACATCCCGCAGGCAGGCGAAACATTTTCAGCAGGAGAAGACAAATGCTGATCCGCAATCCGCGTGGCTGGGAACTCCCCGAACGAGCCGTGACACCGGAGACCTTGGCTCTCGGCCGGCGGCACCTGATCGCGGGTGCCGCAGCGCTTGGCCTCGCGAGCTCCGCCGCCCGCGCCGACACCCCGCCCCCCTTGATCCCCGACCCGCGCTTTCCCCCGGGCCGCGCCTTGAGCGCCGAAAAGGACGCCGAGACGTACAATAATTACTACGAATTCAGCGACGATAAGGATCTCTGGGAGGAAGCCAAGAGCCTGCCGCTGCGGCCTTGGACGATCGCGGTGGACGGCATGGTCGCCAAGCCTCAGACCTTCGCGATCGACGACATTCTGAACAAAATGCCGCAGGAAGAACGGATTTATCGCCATCGCTGCGTCGAAGCCTGGGCCATGACGGTGCCCTGGACGGGGTTTCCGCTGCGCCGCCTGCTCGCTGCGGTCGAGCCGCTCGGTTCGGCGAAATATGTCGTATTTCAGACTGCTATGCTCCCGAAAGTGATGCCCGGTCTCAGCCAACCCTGGTATCCCTGGCCCTATATCGAGGGGCTGACGATCGACGAGGCTGAAAACGACCTCGCCTTCGTCGCGACCGGCCTCTACGGAAAGCCGTTGCCGCCTCAGAATGGCGGCCCGATCCGCCTCGTGGTGCCGTGGAAATACGGCTTCAAATCCGCGAAATCGCTGGTCAAGGTCACGCTTTCCGACAAACGCCCGGCGGTGTTTTGGCAAAGCATTCAGCCGCGCGAATACGGGTTCTGGGCCAATGTCAACCCCAATGTTCCGCATCCGCGCTGGAGCCAGGCCAGCGAGCGCCTGCTCGGCAGCAATGAGCGGGTGCCAACCCAGATCTATAATGGCTATGGCGCCTTCGTCGCTTCGTTGTATGCTGATCGCATGACAGAGCCACTTTTCATGTGAGTGTCTTGCGTCCCTGCACGATCATCGCGGTCGGATTTTTCGTTGCGGCCTTCGCGCTCGCGATCACGATCCCGCCGGACACATCGCTGGCCGCGGTGCTCGCCCTGGTCGACCCGCTCTTGCCCGGTCGTATTCATGGCGTGATCGCTAATTACTTGCCGCCCTGGGTCTGGGCAGATGTCATGTTGCCGCTCCTGCTACGCCCGGCTTGGCTGTTTCCAGCCACCATCGGCATCGTTTTCGGCGGCGCCGCGCTGACGCTGCACAGCACCGCCCAAACCCGCCGCTCCCGCCATCACCCGCGCTGAGCACCCGGTTTGGCGGCCGTCAATCGCCCCGCGCGCAATAATTTTGTGTTATGTTTGCGTTAGAGAATCTTTAACCATTTCAGACCAGCCTCCAATCATCGAAGCGGAGCCCCGTGAGGGGCATGGAGGCGCTTACATGTTAGCCCAAACGTCGGGTCGCAAGGCATGGACTCTTAGTTGGGTGATTGGTGGCGTGACCGGGCTTTTGGTGGTCGCCGCGATCGCCGCCTGGATGATGGCCGAGATTGGCGTTTTAAGACAGGTTTCGCTTGCCGATATCAAAATCTTCCAGGACGTTACCGCAGCGCGCCTCGCGACCGCCGCCATCCGCGCGGACCATCTTTTTGCGGCTTTCCATGATGACGATCTCCGCAAGCCGGACCGGCTCGCATTGACCACTCGCATGCTGCGCCTCGAAAGCGAGGCCGATCTCACCCATGGGCTGTTTCTCTTCGACGCCGCTGGCCACCTCGTCGCCGCGACCGGCCTGCTTGCCGGCGACCATGCCACCGTTGCGGCCGAGCCCTGGTTCCGCCAAGCGCTCGGCAATCCGGCCGCCGATGATGCGGCGGCGATTTCGGATGTGACACACGATCCTCTGGGCGAGTCGGCGGACAAATTTCTCGGCGGCGCGCGCGGGGTCGTTCTCTATCGGCGGCTGGTCGATCCCTCGGGGGTGAAGGGGGTCATCGGCACGTTTCTCGGCGAGGCCGCGCTTCGCCGCCTTCTGACACCGTCCGGTCGGTTCGCCGGGCTCTCGGTCACGCTCGGTGAGGGTGACACGCGGATCGTTCTCGAGACGGAGGCACCCGCCGCGGCGCCGCCGCAGATGCGGGCAGCCTTCGCTTTCCTGCAACGTACTTTCCGAGCGTTCGGCATCGCGACCATCGTCGAAGGAAAGATCGTGCTGCCGCGTTCGGCGCTCACCTGGTCGGCGACCGAGGATTACATCGCCGCGATGTCTGCCGCAAACGGCCATCGCCTGCTCGGCAATGCCGTGAACGCCGCCCTCGGCATCGGATGCGCGATCCTCGCCGCCTTTCTGTTCGGCCGCAGGATGGAACGGCGGCATTTGCAGGCGCTGGCCGCACCGGAATTGCGCGCCGCCGAGGAGCGCGAGCGCCATCTCGCCGCGTTCGATCCCTCGCCCGCGGTCTGGTTCTGGTTTCTCACCCGCGATGGCCGGGTAAGCGGTGTCGGCGGCAATATCCCGAAATGCATCGAAGATCGTGTGTATGGTCCGAACGGGCTGACGTCGGAACAGGATTTCGCGAAAATCGCCGGTCACATGGGCGAGCTGCCGGAGGCGTGGGAACGGCTTGTCACCGCGGTGCGACAGGGCACCCCGTTCACCGATCTCGAAGTCGATTTCCTGCTCGGTGAAGGGCGGGTGCTGCGGCTTTCGCTGAGTGGTCAGCCGCAATATGGGCCGGAAGGCGGATTCTGGGGCATCGCCCGCCCGGCGCCGGTGGCGCCGGTGCGGGTCGAAGAAGAGCACATCGCGGCCCACGCCGCGCCGATCCCGACGAAGGGCAGTGAGAGTAGCAAAATGGCGGCGTGAGGCCGCGCCAGCGGTCAGGAGCCATCGCCGGCGGCGGATTGCATCCGGGTTTTCGCGCAAGCAAACCAGGCCGCGCCAGGGCTCCCCGCCGGCGCAAGACGCAGCGTCTGCTCCTGCGCCGAGGTGATGCTCATCGTGACGCTGCTGCCTCGTAGCATGAGGAGACTCTGCGCCAGCGCCGCCTTGCTCGGGGCAAGCCGGGTCTCGAACTGGTGCGCCGGTGTCGCGTGCAAGCGCCATTGCCAGTTTTCACCCTCCGCCACCACCTTCAGCAAAGACGGTTGGCGGCGGGCAGCGTGGAGATAGGCGGCGATATCAGCGCCAGGCTTGGCATCGATCACCAGCGTGCCGTCATCGGCGACATCGAGGCTGACCATCGCCGCGCCGGCGCTCGCTCTAGCGCGGCAGACGCCGTCACTGACTTCGAACGACCAAGCGGCATCGAGGGGCGGGCGTGGCTTCGTCGCCTGGCTCTTGGCCGGCGGCGCCGGCGGGACGGGCAGCGGGGCCGACTCGGGTTGCGGCTGCGCCGGCGTGATGGCCGGGTCGCAGGCGAGCAGGGAGAGTAACGGCGCCAATGCGAGACCGCGCCACCATCCGTTCACATGATAGGCTCTCATGGCGCTGAAATTCCTTGCCGTCATCGGCTGCGCGGGTCCTTGGAACAAAAATTATACTCGCCCACTGCTTTGAGTTGTAGAGAAAACCCAAGAACCAGCGCCGACGTGGAAAGCGTGCCGGTGTCGGCACAGCAAAGATTTGCCGGATTCGGGGCTTGCCTCTATGTGCAAGGGGTTCCGTGAAACGGGGTTATCCGCAGCAGGCTCGGAGAGGGCGAAGGCGATGGCGCGTGAGAGGGAGAAGGTGGCATGACGACGCGTAAGGTTGCGACGGTGTTCGGCGGCGCCGGGTTCATCGGCCGCTACGTGGTGAAGCGTCTGGCGCAACGCGGCGTGGTGGTGCGGATTGGCAGTCGTGACCCAGACAAGGCGCTGTTTTTAAAGCCGATGGGTGCGGTCGGGCAGATCGTGCCGCTCTATGCACCGCTCAATGATGAAAAATCCGTCGCCCGCGCGGTCGAGGGCGCGGACATGGTGATCAATCTGGTCGGCCTGCTCACCGAGCGCCGGCCGGGTGATTTCGCGCGCGCCCATGCCGAGGGCGCAGAGCGGGTGGCAACGCTCGCGCGCGCCGCTGGCGTGCGCGGCCTCGTCCACGTCTCGGCGATCGGCGCCGATCCCGCGAGCCCGAGCCGCTACGCCGCAACCAAGGGCGAGGGCGAGGCCAGGCTGCGCGCCGCCTTCCCGACCGCGACCATTCTTCGCCCCTCGGTGGTGTTCGGGCCGGAGGACGAATTCTTCAACCGCCTCGGCCGGATCGCGCTGCTCTCGCCGATCATGCCGGTGATCGCCGGTGGGACACGGATGCAGCCGGTCTATGTTGGCGATGTCGCCGATGCGATCATGGTCGCGCTCGAAAACCCGGACGCCGCCGGTGGCATTTACGAGCTTGGCGGACCGCGGGTCTGGCAGTTTCGTGAAATCGTTGAATATGTGGTGAAAGTTACTGGCCGGCGGCGGAAGCTGATCGCGCTGCCGATGGCGTTGGTCGCGCTCGGCGCGGCACTCGCCGAGCATCTGCCAGGAAAGCCGCTCACCCGCGATCAGCTGCTTTTGCTGGCACGCGACAACGTTGTTGCGCCAGGCGCGCCGGATCTGGCGACGCTTGGGATCACGCCAACCCCGGTCGAATTGGTAGTTCCGGAGTATCTTCGCCTTTACCGCCGGGGCGGGGGACACATGATGCTGGTGAGCGTGTAAATTAGGTCCGATATGAATCCTATTTCGTTGCGGAGGCTCTGCGGACTTGGCGCGCACTGAAGGGGACTTGGCAAAATAATCATCAATCCGGACGTTTTTGCGCTTTTTCCTCTCGCATCCTAGCCTCGCCTGGTTTATAGAGCGGAACACCGACGTGACGCTGCGCGGTTTTCGCAACCAGGGAGTGGGGAATGCCCGAACGCATGCTGAAATTCGTCCATCTGTCACAACAGATGCCGGATAAGCGTGACATTTCGGCCCGGCGCAGCGATTTCGAGGAGATCTACGCGCGTTTCGACCAGAAGGCGGCGGCGGCGCAGGCGAGTCGCTGCAGCCAATGCGGCGTGCCGTTCTGTTCGGTGCATTGCCCGCTCCACAACAATATTCCCGACTGGCTGAAACTCACCGCCGAGGGCCGGATCGAGGAAGCCTATGCGCTCTCCAGCGCCACCAATAATTTTCCTGAGATTTGTGGCCGCATCTGCCCGCAGGATCGGCTCTGCGAAGGCAATTGCGTCATCGAGAAAGGTTTCGAAAGCGTCACCATCGGCGCCGTCGAGCGCTACATCACTGATACCGCCTTTGCCGAGGGCTGGGTTGCGCCGCGCCGGCCGGCGCGTGAACGCGGCCTCTCGGTCGGCATCATCGGCGCTGGCCCGGCGGGGCTCGCGGCGGCCGAGGAACTCCGCGCCCGCGGCTACGGCGTCCATGTCTATGATCGCCATGACCGGGTCGGCGGGCTGATGATCTATGGCATCCCCAATTTCAAGCTGGAAAAGGACATCGTGCTCCGGCGTTGGCGGTTGCTGGAGGCGGCGGGCATCCAGTTCCATACCAATATCGCGATCGGGCGCGATCTCGCCTTCGCCGATCTCCGCGCCCGCCATGCCGCGATCCTGATCGCAACCGGGGTCTATCAGCCGCGAGAGATCGGTGGCCCCGGCGCCGGCCTGCCCGGCATCGTGCCCGCGCTCGACTATCTCATCACCGCCAACCGCAAAGGTCTTGGTGACGCCGTGCCGGATTTCGACTCTGGCACCCTGAATGCCGCCGGCAAGCGTGTCGTCGTCATCGGTGGCGGCGATACCGCGATGGATTGCGTGCGCACCGCGGTTCGCCAGGGTGCGCGCTCGGTGCAATGTCTCTATCGCCGCGATCGCGCCAACATGCCGGGCTCTCTCCGGGAGGTGAAAAACGCCGAGGAGGAAGGCGTGGAATTCCTCTGGCTCTCGGCGCCGGAAGCGTTCCTCGGTGACGACTGGGTGAGCGGGGTGCGCGCGACCCGCATGCGGCTCGGCCTCCCCGATGCCTCCGGGCGGCAGTCGGTCGAGCCGGTGACAGGCAGCCATTTCACCGTTCCCGCCGATCTCGTGATCAAGGCGCTCGGCTTCGATCCCGAACCCATCCCGGCGGCGTTCGGCGAGCCCGGCCTCGAGGTCACCCGTCACGGCACGCTCCGCATCCAGCCGCGTGACTTCATGACGTCTCTCCCTGGCGTCTTCGCCGCCGGCGATATCGTGCGCGGCGCCAGCCTCGTCGTTTGGGCGATCCGCGACGGGCGGGATGCGGCTTCGCGGATGCATGCCTGGCTCGAAGCGCAGGCATCAGCACGCGAGGCGGCGGAATGATGCCCTCCCCTCCCCTGCTGCGGGCCGCGCTGAGGCGCGCCGCCTTCCTCGCCCTCATGCTCGCCGCCATCGCCTCGCGCCCGGCCGGCGCCGATGAGGCCGCCATGCGCGAGGCCACGGCGCTCGCCGACCTCACCGCCTCGGAAGCGACGATGGCGCCCGTGTTGGCCTTGATGCGCGAGCGCCTGATCACCATCCTCACCGCCGCCGGCGCGCCCTCGGTCGATGAGGCCGGCAAAATCGTCGATACTCTCCTGATGCCGGAATTTCGCGCCGGCCTCCCCGATCTCAAGCACCAGATCGCGATGATTTGGGCCGGCGCCCTCAGCGCCGCTGATCTCCGCGCCGTCACCGCTTTCTACCAAACCCCGGCCGGGCAGCATCTGCTCGCGGCAACGCCCGCGATCACCGGCAAAAGCATCCAGGCGGGCATGATTTGGGGCCAAAAAATCGCCCGCGAAGCCGTCCAGAAACACGCCGACGAACTGCGCAAACGCGGCATCAGGGTCTGAGGAGCACGCCATGAGTGACGAAAGCGCCGCCGATTTCCTCCGCAGTTTCGCGGAAAATGCCGCCCGCCTCGGCGAAACCTATGACCCCGCGCAAGAGCACGATGCCTGCGGCGTCGGGCTGGTCTGTGCCCTCGACGGCAAGAAACGGCGCGACGTCGTCCAGGCCGGGATCGATGCCTTGCGCGCCGTCTGGCACCGCGGCGCGGTGGACGCCGACGGCAAGACCGGTGACGGCGCCGGCATCCATATCGAAATTCCGCAGGATTTCTTCATCGAGGCGGTCGAGCGCGGCGGCGACTCGCTGCGCTATCCCGGGCCGATCGCGGTTGGGCAGGTGTTCCTCCCGAAAACCGATCTCTCGGCGCAGGAACGCTGTCGCGAAATCGTGGAAAGCGAAATCCTCGCCTTCGGCTATGCCATCTATGGCTGGCGGCAAGTGCCGATCAATGTCGATTGCATCGGTGAGAAAGCGAACGCGACCCGGCCCGAGATCGAGCAGATCATGATCGGCAACGCCCGCGACGCCGATCCCGAGACCTTCGAGCGCGACCTCTTCGTCATTCGCCGCCGGATCGAGAAACGCGCGCAGCAAGCGCAGATTCCCGAACTCTATTTCTGCTCCCTCTCGGCCCGCTCGATCATCTACAAGGGCATGTTCCTCGCCGAGAGTCTGACCGATTTCTATCCCGATCTTCTTGATCCGCGCTTCGTCTCGCGTTTCGCGATCTATCATCAGCGCTATTCGACCAACACCTTCCCGACCTGGCGGCTGGCGCAGCCATTTCGCATGCTCGCCCATAACGGTGAAATCAACACGCTCGCCGGCAACGTCAACTGGATGAAAAGCCATGAGACGCGGCTCGCGGCCGGTGCGCTCGATCCCTATCTCGACGACATCAAGCCGGTCGTGCAGGCCGGCGGCTCGGACACCGCGATCCTTGATAACGTCTTCGAACTTCTCGTCCATGCCGGGCGTGACGCGCCGATGGCGAAAGCGCTGATGATCCCGGCGAGCATCGGCCAGGACGCGACGATGCCCAAAGCTCATCGCGACATGTTCCTCTATTGCAACGCGGTGATGGAGCCGTGGGACGGCCCGGCGGCGGTGACCGCGACCGATGGGCGCTGGGTGATCGCTGGGCTCGACCGCAACGGCTTGCGCCCGCTGCGTTACACCATCACCCGCGATCATCTCCTCATCGTCGGCTCGGAGACCGGCATGGTGAAGCTCGACGAGGTCGAGATCGTCGAAAAGGGTCGCGTCGGCCCCGGCCAGACCATCGCGGTCGATCTCGATCACGCGCGTTTCTATGGCGATGCCGAATTGAAGGACCGGCTCGCCGCGCGCCAGAATTTTGGCGCCTGGGTCAAGCATATTCGCGAAATCGACCATATCGTTCGCGCCGACGCGACCGAGCCGGTGGCCTTCACCGGCGAGGCGCTGCGGCGCCGGCAGATCGCGGTTGGGGTGTCGCTCGAAGACCTCGAACTGATCCTCCACCCGATGGTCGAGGACGCGAACGAGGCCGTCGGCTCAATGGGGGATGACACCCCGATCGCGGTGCTTTCGGAACGCTATCGCGGTCTTCATCATTTTTTCCGCCAAGCCTTTAGCCAGGTGACCAATCCGCCGATCGACAGCCTGCGCGAAACCCGAGTGATGTCGCTCAAGACCCGGCTCGGCAATCTCGGCAATGTGCTCGACGAGGATGCCAGCCAGTGCGATCTCCTGCAGCTCGAAAGCCCGGTGCTCTCGAACGCCGAGTTCCAGGCGATGGCGGCCTATATGGGGCCCTCCGCCGTCATCGTCGATGCCACGTTTCCGGTGAGCGATGGTGAGGCTGGTCTTCGCGCCGCCCTCGATCGCATCCGCACCGAAGCCGAAGAAGGTGTCCGCGCCGGCGCAACCCATGTCATTCTGACGGATGAGGCGCAGTCCGAGACGCGCGCGCCAATCCCGATGATCTTGGCGACCGGCGCCGTTCACACCCATCTCGTGCGCCAGAGTTTGCGCACCTTCACCTCGCTCAATGTCCGCGCCGGCGAATGCCATGACGTGCATTATTTCGCCGTGCTAATCGGCGTCGGCGCGACGACGGTCAACGCCTATCTCGCGCAGGAAGCGATCGCGGACCGCCAGCAGCGCGGCTTGTTCGGTGATATGTCGCTCAAAACCGCTGTCCAGCGCTACAAGAAGGCAGTCGATAAGGGATTGCTGAAAGTGATGTCGAAAATGGGCATCGCGGTGATCTCGTCCTATCGCGGCGGCTATAATTTCGAGGCGATCGGCCTCTCGCGCGCCCTGGTCGCGGAATTCTTTCCCGGCATGCCATCGCGCATTTCCGGAATCGGGCTCGCCGGCATCGCCCGCCGAGTTCTTGATCTGCACAAAACTGCGTGGCAGGGCGAGGCGGGCACGCTGCCGATCGGCGGGCTTTATAAGCTCCGCCGCCGCGGCGAGGTGCATGGTTTCGAGGCCGGCCTGATCCACACGCTGCAAACCGCGGTCGCGACCGACAGTTACACCACCTATCGCCGCTATGCCGAGATGGTGCGCAAGATGCCGCCGATCGCCCTTCGCGATCTCCTCGATTTCCGCGCCGGCCGCACGCCAATTCCGATCGACGAAGTGGAAAGCATCACCGAGATCAGAAAGCGCCTTCTGGCACCGGGGATTTCGCTCGGTGCCCTGAGCCCGGAGGCGCATGAGACGCTCTCGATCGCGATGAACAGGATCGGCGCGCGCTCCGATTCGGGCGAAGGCGGCGAGGATCCGAAGCGCGCCATGCCGCGCCCGAACGGTGACAATGCCTCGTCCGCGATCAAGCAGATCGCCTCGGGAAGATTCGGTGTCACCGCCGAATATCTCAATAATTGCCGCGAGATCGAGATCAAGGTGGCGCAGGGCGCCAAACCCGGCGAGGGCGGGCAGTTGCCCGGCTTCAAGGTGACCGAGCTGATCGCCAAGCTCCGCCATGCGACGCCCGGCGTCATGCTGATCAGCCCGCCGCCGCATCACGATATCTATTCGATCGAGGATCTGGCGCAGCTCATCTATGATCTGAAGCAGATCAACCCGGACGCCACGGTTTGCGTCAAGCTCGTCGCGCGGAGCGGCATCGGCACCATCGCCGCCGGGGTTGCGAAAGCGAAAGCGGATGCGATCCTGATCTCGGGTCATGCCGGCGGCACCGGGGCGAGCCCGCAAAGCTCGATCAAATATGCCGGGCTGCCGTGGGAGATGGGGCTTTCGGAGACGCATCAGGTTCTGATGCTCAACCGCTTGCGCCATCGCGTGAAGCTACGCACCGATGGCGGCATCAAGACCGGGCGCGACGTGGTGATCGCGGCGATGTTAGGGGCGGAGGAATTCGGCATCGGCACCACCTCGCTCATCGCCATGGGCTGCATCATGGTGCGGCAATGCCATTCCAATACCTGCCCGGTCGGGGTCTGCACGCAGGATGAGGCGCTTCGCGCCAAGTTCGAAGGCTCGCCGGAGAAGGTGATCAACCTGTTTTCCTTCATCGCCGAGGATGTGCGCGGCATTCTCGCATCCCTCGGTGTGCGCTCGCTCGCCGAAGTCATCGGCCGCACCGACATGCTGCATCAGGTCAGCCGCGGCGCCGAAATTCTCGATGATCTCGATCTCAACCCGCTTTTGGTGCAAGCCGATCCCGGCCCCTATGCGCGCTATTGCACGGTGAGCGGGCGGAACGAGGTACCGGAGACGCTGGACGCACAGATGATCGCCGACGCCGCAGCGTTTTTCGAGCACGGCGAGAAAATGCAGTTGCAATACACAATCCGCAACACCCATCGCGCCGTCGGCACCAAATTCTCCTCGAAGATCGTCCGCAAGCTCGGCCGTGCGCAGTTGCAGCCCGATCACGTCACGGTGCGTCTGCGCGGCTCGGCCGGCCAATCGCTCGGCGCGTTCGCGGTGCGCGGCTTGAAACTCGAAGTCTTCGGTGATGCCAACGACTATGTCGGCAAGGGGCTTTCCGGGGCAACGATCGTCGTGCGCCCGGCGCCGTCTTCGACATTGCACAGCCCCGACAACACCATCATCGGCAATACCGTACTCTATGGCGCGACCGCCGGCGCCTTGTTCGCGGCGGGCCAGGCGGGCGAGCGTTTCGCGGTGCGTAATTCCGGCGCGATCGCGGTTATCGAGGGCTGCGGCGCCAATGGCTGCGAATATATGACCGGCGGCACGGTGGTCATTCTCGGCGCGGTCGGCGATAATTTCGGCGCCGGCTTCACTGGCGGCATGGCGTTCGTTTATGACCCGACGGCCTTATTCGAAAAGCGGCTCAATCCTGAGACGTTGTCGTGGCAGCGCGTTACGACCGGCCATTGGGAGGCCGAATTGCGCGCCCTGATTGCCCGCCATGTCGAGGAAACCGCGAGCCGCTACGCCGCCATGATCCTCCACGATTGGGACCGTGCGCTGCCGCATTTCTGGCAGGTGGTGCCGAAGGATTATGTGAAATACCTGCCCGCCCCGCTCACCGCGGAGATGGCGGAGCGCGCCTGAACTGCGGCGGCGACGGGGATGTGTTCCGGCGCGCGAGGAATAGAAATCCAAGGCTTGCCGCCGGACTTGCCGCGAATCGGTGTAGCATCGCGTAGGCGCGAATCCGCGCCGATGGGGGACGTGGATGCGGTTGAGTTGGAACGAAATCCGCTTGCGAGCGGCACGTTTCGCCGAGGAATGGCGTTATGCGCGCTATGAAAAGGGCGAAACGCAAAGTTTCTACAATGAATTTTTCGAGATTTTCGGTATCCGCCGGCGGAGGGTGGCGAGCTTCGAGGCGCCGGTGCGAACGCTCGGCGGTCGGCGCGGGTTTCTCGATCTCTTCTGGAAGGGCACCCTCCTCATTGAGCAGAAAAGCGCCGGCCGCGATCTGAAGCCGGCCAAAAAGCAGGCGCTCGACTATTTTCCGGCGCTGTCGGACGATGAGCTTCCCCGCTATCTCCTGCTTTCCGATTTTCAGACCTTCGAGCTTTACGATCTCGACGAGGGCACCGAGACCCGTTTCCCTCTCGCCGACCTTCCCCGCCATATCGAAGCCTTCGGCTTCATCATGGGGGTGCAGACGCGCAGCTTCCGCGATCAGGATCCCGTCAATCTCCGCGCCTCGGCGCTCATGCAGCGGTTGCACGATGCGTTGCGCGCCTCTGGCTTCGCGGGGCACGCCCTGGAGCTGTTCCTGGTGCGGCTTTTGTTCTGCTTGTTTGCGGATGACACAGGAATTTTCCCCGAACGCGGCATGTTCAAAACGCTCATTACCGAACGCACCCGCCCCGACGGTGGCGATACCGGGCTTCTGCTCGGCCAGTTGTTCGAGGTGCTGAACCAGGCCGGGGATCGCCGGCAGACGACGCTGGATGCTGATCTGGCGCTCTTTCCCTATGTCAACGGCGATCTCTTCGCCGAACGCTTGCCGCTTCCGGCCTTCGATTCGGGCATGCGCGGGCTGTTGCTTGCCGCCTGTGATTTCAACTGGGATGCGATTTCACCGGCGATTTTTGGCGCGCTGTTCCAGGGGGTGATGTCGGACAAGGAACGCCGCGCCAAGGGCGCGCATTACACCACGGAGAAAAATATCCTCAAAGTCATCGAGCCATTGTTCCTCGATGATCTGCGCGCCGAATTTTCCCGCCTCAGGGCGCGGCGCGATACCGGGCGCGAGCGCGCGCTCCGCGCTTTTCATAATCAGCTTGCCAGGCTTAATTTTTTCGATCCGGCTTGCGGTTGCGGTAATTTCCTGGTCATCGCCTATCGCGAATTGCGCGCGCTGGAGATCGAGTTGCTGCGCGAGATCTATCCGCATGGGCTGCCCGAACTCGACTTCGCCAATTTATCCAAAATCGATGTTGATCAATTTTTTGGCATCGAGCTGGAGGAGTTTCCGGCGCGCATCGCCGAGGTCGCGCTGTGGATGATGGACCACATCATGAACAACCGGCTTTCGCTCGCGTTCGGCGAAGCCTATGCGCGCATTCCGCTCAAGAAATCGCCGCACATCCATAACCAGGACGCGCTGGAAATCGACTGGAACACGGTTCTGCCCGCCGATTCTTGCGCCTATGTGTTCGGCAATCCACCGTTTGTCGGCGCGAAATACCAGAGCGAGACGCAACGCGCGCAGGTGCGGCGCATCGCCGCGCTTGGCGGCTCGGGCGGGACGCTCGATTATGTCGCGGCCTGGTTCCTCAAGGCCGGCGCCTATGTCGGCGGCCGAGCAATCCGCATTGGCTTCGTTGCCACCAATTCGCTGACGCAGGGCGAGCAGGTCGGCCAATTCTGGCCGATCATGTTTGACAAATACCGCCTCGAAATCGTGTTCGCCCACCGTACGTTCGCCTGGGGATCGGACGCGCCGGGGATGGCGCATGTCCATGTGGTGATCATTGGGCTTGCGCCGCGCGGGCAGGAGCCGGCCGAAAAGCGCCTGTTTTCCTATGCCGACATCAAGGGCGAGCCGAGCGAATCCCGCCATCCCGCGCTTTCCCCCTATCTTACTGACGCCTCCAACCTCGCCGACAAGCATCTGGTGGTGCGGAAGGCAGCCAAGCCGCTGACTGGCGCGCCAAAGCTTTTGAGCGGCACGCAGCCAATTGACGATGGGAACTATGTTTTTAATGAAGAGGAGCGCGCTAATTTTCTGCGCGCGGAGCCTAAAGCAGACGCCTTTCTTCGCCCCTTCATTGGCACGGATGAATTTCTTTATGGTCTAAAACGCTGGATTTTGAATCTCAAAAGCGCAACGCCAAACGAGCTTGCCGGGATGCCGCACGTCAAGGCGCGAATGCGGGCCGTGCGTCAGTTTCGGCACAAAAGCAAGCGGCTTAGCACGCTCGACATCGCGAATTACCCCGAGCGATACAATGTCACCGTCATCCCCGATCGCCCCTTCGTGGTGATCCCGAAAGTTAGTTCCGAGC
>NZ_JBMFWJ010000034.1:0-6761 GCF_049965395.1 Acidibrevibacterium sp. | reverse complement strand
GTCACCGTCATCCCCGATCGCCCCTTCGTGGTGATCCCGAAAGTTAGTTCCGAGCGCCGCGAGTATTTGCCGATCGGCTGGCTGGCGCCGCCAGTCATTCCAAGCGATCTCGTTTTCGTTCTCCTTGACGCCACCCTCTGGCATTTCGGCATCCTGACCTCGGCGATGCACATGGCCTGGCTGCGCCAGATCGGCGGCCGGCTGAAAAGCGATTATCGCTATTCGATCAGTCTGGTTTACAACACCTTCCCCTGGCCGGAGGCGGATGAGAGCCAGCGCCGGCGGATCGAGGCGTTGGCGCAAGCGGTGCTTGACGCGCGGGCGCAATTCCCCGGCGCGACGCTGGCCGCGCTTTACGATCCCGATCTAATGAAACCGGCGCTCCGCCGCGCCCATGCCGCGCTCGATCGCGCGGTGGACCGGCTCTATCGCCGCGCCCCGTTCGCCTCCGAGCGCGAGCGGCTCGAGTATTTGTTCACGCTCTATGAACGCCAAAGCGCGCCGGCGCTCGCCGCGATGAAGCCCGCCTCGCGGCGGCGCAAACCCCGCCCCGTCTAGCGCCCCCTCACGCCGCCTGCATCGCCTCGAGGAAGCTCTCGACCTCGCTCCGCAGCGTGCCGGATTGCTGCGCAAGGTCGGCGGCGGCGGCCAGCACCTCCGAAGAGCGGGCGCGGGTTTCGCCGACCGCGGCACTGACCTCGCCGATGTTCTCTGTCACTTCGCCAGTGCCGTGTGCCGCCTGCTGCACGGCGCGGGCGATTTCCTGGGTCGTTGCCCCCTGCTCCTCGACCGCGGCGGCGATGGCGGCGGCGATTTCGTCGAGCCGCTGGATGGTCGCGCTCACGGCGCGCAGCGTGGTGACGGCGGTCTTGGTCTCGTCCTGCATGGTCGCGATCTGGGTGGAGATTTCCTCCGTCGCGCGGGCGGTCTGGCTCGCCAGCGTCTTGACCTCGTTCGCGACCACGGCGAAGCCGCGCCCGGCCTCGCCCGCCCGCGCCGCCTCGATGGTGGCGTTGAGCGCCAGCAGATTGGTGTGGGCGGCGATGTCGCCGATCAGCCGGACGACGCCACCGATCCGGCTCGCCTGATCGTTGAGGCTGACGACGCAGCGGTCGGTCGCCTCCGCCTTGCTCACCGCATCAGAGGCGATGCGGGCACTTTCGGCGACGCTGCGACTGATTTCGCTGACCGAGGCGGCCATCTGCTCGGCGCTCGCGGCCACCGCCTGGACGTTGCCGGCGGCCTCGCGCGAGGCGCTGGCCACCGCTTGCGCCCGCGTCCCGGTATCGGCGGCGAGACTGTTCAGGACATTGGCCGCGTCCCGCATCTCACCGGCCGAACGGCCGAGGGCGGCGGCGATCTCGCCAACCGAATTCTTGAACCGTTCGGCGAGCCGCGCCTCGCGCGTTACCGGAACAATGGTCAGCATCGGGCCGAAGAAGCGGCCATCGGCAGTTTTCAATGCCGATGCCTGGATATCGAGCGTCTCGGCGCCGACCGCAATGCGCTCGCGATAAGGGAGTGATGCGCCGCCGCTGCTCAGCGCTGCCTCCAGCCCTGGCGTGCGGGCAAATCGCGTGAGACTCTGTCCGGCGAGGGCATCGGCGCGGAGCGCGAGGGTCTCGGCGATCGGCGCCAGAACGTTGCGCGCCGCCGGGCTCGCATACGAGATCGTAAGCGCGTTGGCGGCGTCGGCGACGAGGACGCTGAGCGGCAATTGATCGAGGGTCTGGCGCTGCAGAAACGCCTGTTCGGCGGTCTGGCGCAGCCGCTCCAGCGCTTGCGCCATGCGGCCGATTTCGTCGCGTCGCCCGGCGTATCCGATCGTCATGCCGGTCTCGCCCTCGGCGAGGCGAGCGAGCATCGCGGTCATGGCGCCGATCGGGCGGGCGATGGCGCGCGCGGTCAGCGTCGAGGTGATGATCAGAATCGCGGCGATGCCAACCGCAACGGCGATCAACGTCCGCCGCAGCCCCGCCCTGGCGCGCAGCGCCTCCGCCCGCGCCGCTTCCGCCTGGCGGGTGACATCGGCGTCGGCGGCATCGAGGCTCGCGCGTGCCGCGGCGCTCTTGGCCGCGAAATCACGGGCGAGGAACTGCGCCGCGGCGGCGGTTTGGCTGACGATTTCGGCGCTGGTCGCGAGAATGGCATCGCCGCTCTGCTCCATGGCGGCGAAGGCAGCCGCGGCGTCCTTGGAGACGCCCTCATCATGCGCCGCATGCAGCAGCGCGTGCGCGATCTTGGTGTTGAGCTGCATCGCTTTCGCCGCCGCCTCGTCCCCGGTGTTCATGGAGAGGAGGGCGGCGTTGCCGGCGTCGATCACCGCGCGCTGATAGCGGGTCAGCCGCGCCTTGTTGCGATCGGCGGCTTCCGGCGTGAGATCCTCGAGATGCATCCGATCCAGCGTCACCGAGACCAGCTGGTTGATCGCCGCGAGCTGTGGCAAAAGCCCCTGCTCACGGCGGTCGAGCAGCGCCGCGCGGGCAGCCAGCACGTGGCCGATGGCGTCGGCCTCGGCGGCATTGTCGGCAGCGACCTTAGCGAAGGCGGCATTGCTGGCCGAATTTCCCGCGAGACCTGCCGCCAACCCCTCGGTGAGCGACGCCAGCTCGGCCTTGGCGGCGGTGATTTGCGGCATGGTTTGGAGCAGGGCAATACGCGTGGCGAGAGCGTCGAGATCGTGGCGGCGCTGGCCAGCCAGGTCGATCACCGCCTTGGCGGCAACCGCCTCCGACGCCTCGGCATCCAGCCGCTCGAGCCGCGCGAGCCCGGAAAACATCGAGACCGCGAGGCCGCCGAGCAGCAGCAGTGCGCAGGCCGCCGACAACGCGAGTTTCCAGCCGATCGAAAGATTCCGCAAAACCAGTAACATCGTCGGAATCATCCTTTCCACGAACCACCGGCGGAAATAAACTCATTTCCATATTAAAGAAGGCTGAACGCGGAGTTGGCGCGGCAGGCGCGGGGTGCCATAAAACCGTCGATGCGCTCTCTTTATCACCATCCCATCTGCCCCTATTCGCGCAAAATCCGGCTTCTGCTGGCCGAAAAGCGGCTCGGCTTCGAGGTCAGGCTGGAAAAACCGTGGGAGCGGCGCGAGGAGTATCTCGCCCTCAATCCCGCCGGCCTGGTGCCGACATTGATCGACGATAACGGCCTCGTCGTGCCGGATTCGGCGGTGATCGCGGAATATCTCGACGAGGCCTATCCCGACACCTCGCTGATGGGCCGCACGCTCGCCGAACGCGTCGAGGTGCGGCGGCTCGTCGCCTGGTTCGATGGCCGCTTCGCCCAGGACGTGACCCGCAACCTGCTCGAGGAAAAGCTGTTGAAGCGCCTCGCCGGACGCGGCCATCCCGATTCGGGCCTGCTTCGCCTCGGCTATGCCGGCTTGCGCGAGCATCTGCGCTATCTCGGCTGGCTTGCCGAGACGCGGAAATTCCTCGCCGGCGCCATCGTTTCGCTCGCCGATTTCGCCGCCGCCGCCCATCTCTCGGCGCTCGATTTTGCCGGCGAGGTCGATTGGAGCCTCTCGCCAGCGGCGCGCGAATGGTATGCGCGGATCAAGAGCCGCCCGAGTTTTCGCACCCTCCTCGCCGATCGCATCCCCGGCGTTGCGCCACCGGCGCATTACGCTGACCTCGACTTCTAGCCAGCGGGAATCGCATCATGAAAAAAACAACCGAGGAAACGCCCGAAATGCTCGCCGAACGCTTCCAGGCGCTGCATGAATTCATCCCCGCCGCCGAGCGCGCTCTGTCTCGCGAGATCTGGGGCTATCTCATCGGCGGCGCCGAGACCGAGACCACGGTCGCGCGCAACCGCGCCGCCCTCGACGCGCTGGCCTTGCGCCCGCGTGTCTTGCGCGATGTCAGCGCGGTGAGCACAGCAGCGGTGTTTCTCGGCCATCGTCTGCGGCTTCCGGTCGCGCTTGCCCCGGTCGGCTCGCTCGAATCCTTCCACCCCGACGCCGGCGCCGCCGTCGCCCGCGCCGCCTCCCGCTTCGGCGTGCCCTTCCTGCTCAGTTCGGTCTCCAAGCCGAGCCTGGAGGAAGCGGCAAAGGCGGCCGAGGCCGGCCCGCGGATTTTCCAGCTCTATGTCCGCGGCAACGGCGCCTGGGTCGATGACCACGTCGCCCGCGCCATCGATGCCGGCTATGATGCCTTCTGCCTCACCGTCGATACCGCCCATTACAGCCGCCGCGAGCGCGACATCGCCAACCGCTTCGTAAAACCCTGGCGCGCCATCCCCGACCACGCCGCGATGGCCTTCCAGTCGGCGCTCAACTGGGATGATGTTCGCCGCTTCAAGGACCGTCACGCCATCCCGCTGATCCTCAAGGGCATCGCGACCGCCGAGGACGCGGCGCTGGCCGCCGAACTCGGGGTCGAGTTCGTTTATGTCTCCAACCATGGCGGGCGCCAGCTCGATTTCGGACTCGGGACGATGGCGATGCTGCCCGAAATCGCCGCGGCGGTGCGCGGGCGGGCGCGGATCATCGTCGATGGCGGGTTTTCGCGCGGCACCGATATCGTCAAGGCGATCGCCCTCGGCGCCGATCTCGTTGGGCTCGGGCGGCTCTATCTCTACGGCCTCGCGGCGGCGGGGGCGGCGGGAATCGAGCGGGTTCTGACATTGCTCGAGGACGAGGTGCGCATCGCGCTCGGCCTGCTCGGGGCGCCCGATCTCGCCTGCCTCCATCCCGGCTTCGTCGCGCCCGCCCCGGCGACGGTCGCGCCGCATGTGCATAGCGCCTTCCCGCTGCGCGATTTCGGGCCCGGACGATGATTTGGCACGCCCGCCGCGCCCGCCTCCGCGCCCTGCTTGCGGCCGAGACTTGCGTCGTTCCCGCCTCCGTCCACGATCCGCTGAGCGCCCGTGCCGCCGGCGATCTCGGCTTCGAGATGGCGATGCTGGCCGGCAGCGTCGCCTCGCTCGCCGTGCTCGGCGCGCCCGATCTCGCGCTGCTAACCCTGAGCGAACTCGCCGGCCTCGTGCTCCGCATTAGCCGCGCCGCCGATCTGCCCCTCCTCGTCGATGGCGATCACGGCTACGGCAACGCGCTCAACGTGCGCCGCACCGTCGAGGAGCTGGAGATCGCCGGCGCCGCCGGGCTCTCGATCGAAGATACCGCCCTCCCCGCCAGTTTCGGCGCGAGTGGCACCGCCTTCATCCCGCGCGCCGAGGGGGTAGGCAAACTCCGCGCGGCGCTGGCGGCGCGCCGCGACCCCGCCCTGGTCATCGCCGCCCGCACCGGCGCGATCACGGCGCTCGGCCTCCCCGAGACCCTCGACCGGGCGCGGGCCTATGCCGAAACCGGGGCCGATGCGCTGTTTCTGACCGGGATCAGGACATGGGACGAACTCGACGCCCTCGCCGGCGCCGTCTCCTGCCCGCTGATCCTCGGAACCCTCGCCCCGGCACTCGACGATCCGGCCTCCCTCGCCGCCCGAAGGGTGCGGATCGCGCTCCAAGGCCACCTGCCCTTCCAGGCCGGATTTGCCGCGACCGTCGCGACCCTCCGGGCGCTTCGCGCCGGCGCCAGGCCAGCCACCCTCGGCCATGCCGCGGACGCGGCGCTGCTCCGTGAGGCCGCCCGCGAGTGCGAATATCAGGCGGCGATGGCGGACTATCTCGAGCAAACCGGGGAGAAGTAGTTTTTTTGAAAAAATTTTCTCCGTTGGGCAGTGCCTGCGGCACTGCCGCGCCGAGAACCGGGAAGAAAGTCTTTTTGCTTCTTTTTCTTCAAAAAAAGAAGGTTTTTATGTTTTGTGAATCCGGAGACTGTAATGCCCGATAGCGCCGAGGCTTCGCCCCGCCCGAAAACCGTTCCGCCGAAACCGGCGGCGAGCCTCGTCGTCCTGCGCGAGGGCGCGGAGGTGCTGATGGGGATGCGCGGCGCCGGCCATCGTTTCATGCCCAACCGGCTGGTGTTTCCGGGCGGGCGGGTCGATCGCGCCGATCTCCGCGCGCCGGCGGCAACCGCGCTTTCGCCGCATGTCCGCGCGCTCGTGGAAAAAAATGCCTCGCCGGCGCTCGCGCACGGGCTCGCGATCGCCGCGGCCCGGGAATTGGCGGAGGAAACCGGGCTTTCCCTCGGCACGCCGCCGTCGCTCGATGATCTCGACTATCTCTGCCGCGCCGTGACGCCGCCCGGTCTTCCGATCCGCTTCAACGCGCGCTTCTTCGTCATCGACGCCGTCCGTGTGCGCGGCACCCTTGCCGGCTCGGGCGAGCTGGAGGGGCTGCGCTATTACCCGATCGCGGAGGCGCTGGCGCTCAACCTCGCGCTGGCCACGCGCTTCGTGCTGGAAAATCTCAAGCTCTGGCTTACGCTTTCGCCGCAAGAGCGGGCGGCGCGGACCACCACGCCGCTGCTCCGCCTCCGCCGCGGGTTCACCGAATGACCACGGCGGCTGATCCCCAGCGCGTTCATCCCATCGCGGCGCGGAGATTCTCGTCGATTTTGGCGAGAAAATCCTGGGTGTTGAGCCAGGGCTGGTCCTTGCCGATCAGCCCCGCGAGATCCTTAGTCATGGCGCCGCTCTCGACGGTGTCGATGCAGACCTTCTCCAGGGTCTCGGCGAATTTCGTGACGTCGGGAGTGCCGTCGAACTGGCCGCGATAGGCGAGGCCACGGGTCCAGGCGAAGATCGAGGCGATCGGGTTGGTTGAGGTCTCGCGCCCCTTCTGGTGCTCGCGGTAATGGCGGGTCACGGTGCCGTGCGCCGCCTCGCTCTCCACCGTCTTGCCATCCGGGC
>NZ_JBMFWJ010000033.1:0-30303 GCF_049965395.1 Acidibrevibacterium sp. | reverse complement strand
GTGTGCCAGTGTCGCGGGGAAGGGCGTCAAAAAGCGATATGGCTTTCCATCGGCCCGCATCAAAAACGCATAAAATGCCGGGAGAGCCCGCTGCTCACTCGCGGCCAGAGCGCGAACGGCAGAGTCAGCCGATCCGTGCCGAAATCGCGAACCTTCGCCATGCCCACAAAACAACGCGGGTCAAGGCGAATTGTCGCCTATTTCTAAATCAGACGCACAAAATCAAAAGATGAGCCGCAATCACGGGCGATCGTCGGCATCCAGGAAGCGCGCCAGACGGATGGCGGTATGGCCGGTCGCCGGACGGAGATTGGGCATTACCAGCAGGCAATCATCATGCGGGGTGCGGATTTCGCGTGCGCCGTCATGTGCGATCAGCGTGCCTTTCCTTGCCAGCAAGGTATTGCCGGCGAAGGGCTCGACGAAGGTAAAGCCGGGCGCCTCGACGGTCACCGTCACGCTGACCTCGGCGAGGCGCGGCGCCCCCCGGCGCACCGCCGGCAGCGCCGGATGCTCGGGCACAACGCCGGTGTGGCGGAGGCAGCCGGCGATGGCCGCGAGCATCATCTCGACGGTTGCCGCCCGCCAATGCTGCCCCGCCTCGACCAGGCAAGCCGCGCCGGTGCCGCTATCGAAGCGGGCATAGTCGATCAGCCGCCGGCCGCTGGCATGGCCGGGGTCGATGACCACGAGATCCGGCGCGCCGAGCGCGAGGGCGAGCGCGCGTCCCGCCGGCGCCGGCCCGCACAGCGTCAACGGCCCCGAGAGCCACAGCATGGAATGGAGATCGAGCAGCACATCGACCGTCTCGATCAGGGGGCGGATGGCGCGGGCGCGGGCCAGCTCGCAGGAGCGGCGCGGGCCGTCGAGCACGGCGCGGTCCCAGAGCCGGTTCATATCCTCATCGACGAAGCGCGAGGCGGTCGGCTGACGCGGGTCGAAACGCGCGAAAGCCGCGAGATTGACGAAGCCGAAGGTCAGCCGGCCGCGGCGGGGCCGCATCCCGGCGCGGAGCAGCCGATCGAGAACGATCGCACCGGCGATTTCGTTGCCGTGGACCAGCGCCGTCAGCGCGACATGCGGGCCGGGACTCGCGGCGTCGAAGGTCACGAAGCCCGGGATGTCGCGCCCCTTGCCGATCCAGTCCGAAAGATCGGGGGCGGTGAGCTCGACCGGAAAATGCGGCACCGGGCTGAAACCGGGCGAGAGCGACACCATGACCATGGTTCAGGCGCGGATGGTAACAGCCGGGAGGGGTAGAACGGACATAGAGACTACTCTAGCCGGACCGCAGCACCCGGCAACCCTTGCGCGCAAGAATTGCGAGGTTTTTCGCTAATTCCGCGGGACGTTAGCGGCCATAGAGCGTCTCTGGCGTGACTAGAGGGGTCGCGATTTCTTGAAAAACCCCGTCGCGGACGGCGCGGAAGAAGCAGGAGCGCCGGCCAGTATGGCAGGCAACCCCGGTCTGCGCGACGAGCAGCAGGAGAGCGTCGCCGTCGCAATCGAGGCGCAACTCGACGAGGCGCTGAATTTGCCCAGAGGTCTCCCCCTTGCGCCAGAGCTGGTTGCGGCTGCGGCTGAAATAGCAGACTTGACCGGTCGCGAGCGTCTCGGCGATCGCCGTCCGGCTCATCCAGGCGAGCATGAGAACATCGCCGCTTGCCGCGTCCTGGGCGATGGCGGGGACCAGCCCGGCGGCATCGAAACGGAGCGCCGCCAACAAAGCGGCAAGCCCCGGCGGATCGGCCGAGGCGGCGGGAGCGGGTGGCGGCGATGACGTGGTCGGGGTCATGGTCATTTTCCTCGATGGCGGTGAAGGCCGGGGGCAGTTAAGATGGGGCGGTGATGCCGGAACGAGAGAGCGCCCCTATCACGCGGCCTTCGGTCGCCGCCAAACTCGCACAGGCGCAGGCGATCGTCGAGGCACGGCGGGCGCGCTTGACCCCGCTCCGGCGCGAGGTGCTCAGCCTCATTCTCGCGGCCGAGAGTCCGATCGGCGCCTATGATTTGCTCGCCCGCCTTCGCGACCGCCATGGCAACGCCGCCCCGCCGACGGTCTATCGTGCCCTCGATTTCCTGCTCGAGAACGGCCTTATCCATCGCATCAGCCGGCTTGCCGCCTTCATCGCCTGTATCGGCCACGCGCCGGGCCACGCCGCGCAATTTTTGATCTGCCGGGACTGTGGCGAAGTCGCCGAGATCGACGCGCCAGACGTTATCACCGCGCTCAAATCTGCCGCGGCTCAGCGCGGTTTCGCCATCGCCGGGGTGACGATCGAGGCCGAGGGGGTCTGCGCTGCCTGTGCGGCGAGAGCGTTATCGTCGAAGGCGGAACCGCCGGAGACGTAAATCACATTCTACAACAATACCTTAACAGCGCGTGTCTGGATCGATATGATCCGGGCACGCTCTATCCCCGCCGCAAGCGGCTGAAGGCTTGGGTGAGATCGGCGATCAGATCGGCGGGGTCTTCGAGCCCGATATGAAACCGCGCCGCCGGCCCTGCGAGCGGCGCCGACGCTGTGCGGCGGATGGTTCCGGTGGTCGGCAGCGCGAGACTCTCATAGCCGCCCCAGGAAGCGCCAATGCCAAACAGGGTGAGGGCATCGATCATCGCGACCATCGATTCGGCGCTGATATCGGGCTGAAAGACGACGCCGAACAGGCTGCAGGCGCCGGTATAATCGCGCTGCCAGATCGCATGCCCGGGCGCGCCGGGCAGGGCGGGATGAAGCACGGTCTGCACCTCCGGCCGCTCACTGAACCAGCGCGCGACACGAATCCCCGATTCCATCTGATGATAGAGCCGGACCGAGAGCGTGCGCACGCCACGAAGCGCGAGCCAGCAATCATCGGGGCTGGCATACTGACCGAAGGCGAGCGCCGTTCCGCGCACCCGCTCCCAATCCTCTTCGGCGCGGGTAGTGATGGCGCCGAGCAGGACATCGGAATGGCCGCCGACATATTTCGTCAGCGCCTGGATCGAGACATCGACGCCATGGACGAAGGGCTGAAAGAAATGGATGCCCCAGGTATTGTCCATCAGCACCTTGACGCCGCGGGCATGCGCGGCCTCGGCCAAGCCCGGCACGTCCTGCATCTCGAAGGTATGGCTGCCGGGGCTTTCGAGGAACAAGACCCGCGTCGTCGGGCGAAACATCAGCGCGAGCGCGGCGGGATCGAGCGTTGGCGGATAGTAGGTGGTGGTGATGCGGAGCCCGGCCAGCACAGTGTCACAGAAATGCCGCGTTGGGCCATAGACACAGTCTGGCATCAAGCAATGATCGCCGGCCTTGAGATAGGCCATCAGCGGCAGGGTGCAGGCGGCAAGGCCGGAGGAGACGATCTGACAACGCGTGCCGCCTTCGATGGCGGCGATCGCGTCCTCGAGCGCGAAATGGGTTGGCGTTCCGAGCAGGCCATAAACCAGCGCCTGCTCGAGACGGTGGCTGCCAGCGGCGGCGCGGTCGGCGCAGGAGGCATGGAGCACGGTCGAGCCGCGTACCAGCGGCGGATTGACGAAACCATGCGCGCGCGCGCCGGCGCGTCCCACCTGGACGAAGCGCGTGTCGGCGCGGAGCGGTGTTTGCGGCGGGTCTTGGGCCATGAGGTCAGGATTCCTTTGGCGTATCGGGATGGCTCGCCCATTCCGTCCATGAACCGTCATAAAGCGCGCCGCACGGATGGCCGGCAAGGGTAAGGCCGAGGGTGAGCACCGCCGCAGAAACGCCGGAGCCGCAGGAGGTTACCACCGCGCAGGTCTCATCGACCCCGCAGGCAGCGAAGCGGGCGCGAAGTTCCTCGCGCGATTTGAAGGTGAAATCAGGGTTGAGGAGTTCGGTGTAGGGCAGGTTGCGGCTGCGCGGAATGCGCCCGGCGGGAAGGCCCGGACGCGGCTCCGGGCTGGTCGCCGCAAATCGCCCCGCCGCGCGCGCATCAAGCACCAGTTCGGCAGCGGTTTCGAGATTTTCCAGTATATCGCCGAGACCGCGGAGACGCCGGGGGCGAAAGCGCGGCGTAAATTGGCCGGGCGCGGCCGGGCGCGGCGGACCGGAGGCGGTCGCGCGCCCCTCGCGCTGCCATTTCGGCAGCCCGCCATCGAGCACCATGGCCTGATCATGCCCGAACAACCCCATCAGCCACCAGCCGCGCGCCGCCGAAGAAAGCCCCTTTTGGTCATAGAACACGACGCGGCTGGCATTGCTCACGCCGAGCGCCGACATGAGCGCCGCGAATCGGCTTGCGGTCGGCACCATGTGGGGAAGATTGCTATCGGGATCGGCGATTTCGTCGATATCGAAAAAACCGGCGCCGGGAATATGGGCGCGCGCGAATTCCTCGCGGCCGTTTTTGTTTTCATTGGGCAGATACATCGTCGCATCGAACACCAAGAGGTCTTTCTCCCCGAGATGTTCGGCAAGCCAGGACGTGCTGACGAGTGGTTCCATATTGTCCTCCAGAGCGTGGTTCGGCGCGAGCATACCTCCCGATCGCCCCCGACCGGAAGCGGCGAAAGCGGCGCGCCGCTATGCGGGAGGGTCGCCGTCGTCTGGTGGGGTGAGCGGCGTTGCCGGCGAGAGGGCGAAGCCGGCGGCGCGCCAGCCATCGACGCCCTCAGGAAACCAATAGACATGGTGAAATCCGAGTCTCGCCGCGCGCTTGGCGGCGTTCCAACTCATCCAGCATTGCGCCTGGCAGTAAAACACCAGCGCGCGATCGGAATCGCCGTGCGTGAGGGCGCGCAACTCGCCATGAAACCACGCCGCCATCGCCTTATTCAAGGCGCCGCGGCCGAAATCCGGGAGCCAGACGCTGCCGGGAATGTCGAGATGCGGCGCCGGGAGCCAGGGCACGCCCGGCTTCATCGCCGGCGGGCGGCGTGGCGCAGGGAGCACGTCGATGAGAATGGCACCGGCGGCGCGGAGTTTTTCGACCTCCGCCGCATAAACGACCGTTCCGCCAGGAACGCGATCGGGGACCGGGGCGTGGTAATCGTCCATCCGATACTCATCGGGAACCGCAACCTGAGCCCCGGCGGCGAGCGGCAGGGTGAGCAGAAAGGCCGCGAGCAGCCAGTGTCTCACGGTTTGAGCGGGTTGCCCTGCTCATCGAGCAGCGGAATGCCGTAATCGTTGAGGATCGCGGTAATTTCGTCCTGGTGCTTCTGGATCAGATCGTTGAGGGTGCGGCGGAAAGTGACATCGCTGGGGCGCACGCCCATGGCGATGCGATAATCGAGCCGCGGCCCACCGGGTTCGGCCGGCAGGAACGCCATCGCGAGCGGCAGATGATCGTGCTTGATATAATAGCCGGCGAACGGCCCCCAAACCAAGCCGACATCGATCTTGCCGGCGACGAGATCGAGGAGCAGCGTTCGCGCAGGCGCTTCGACGCGGGTATCGACGGTGAGATTATAGGGCGTCACGTGGGCGAGGAGATGATGCCGCGCGACGATATCGGTCGGTGGGGTGGAGGCGATGAGGCCAATTTTTTTGTCCGAAAATACCGGATCACCGAGATCGACGCTGGCGACGTGATCGGCATTGCGCGTCACGATCATATAGCCGGTATGGTAATAGGGGTTGGTGGTATCGACCATCTCGCCGCCGGCGACGGTACCCATGACAACGTCGCAGCGATGTGCGAACAGCGTGTTGCGATAGAACCCGACAATCTGCGGGAACCACACATTGGTCACCGGTTCATGCAGATAGCCGGCGAAGAGATCAGCGATCTTGTTCTCGAAACCCTCATGCGCCTGATTGGAAAACGGAAGATTGGCGGGGTCACCGCAGACACGGAATTCGCTTGTCGAGGCGAGGCTAGGAGCGGCGGGCTGCGCAAAGCTGGCGGCGGGAAGCGCCACAAGCAGGGCCGCGAGGGCCGTCGCCTTAATTGTCATCATCATCGCCGATTTTCTTCGGGCGTCCTCGGCCGAGCACGCCATCGGAACGCGCTTTCAAATAACCATAGATGTCATCGAGATTCTCAACGACATCGGGATTGAGTCCGAAGGGTGGCATAACGTTCTGGTTGGCGGTGTTGACGTCCTGGCGGCCGTTGATGACGGTGTTCTCGAACTGCTCTTTCGTCATGTGTTTGAGCGAATCGACGAGGGCAGGGGCGTAGGAGCTGCCGGCACCATCGGGGCCATGACAGCGCAGGCAATTATCGCCGTAGCGACGATAGCCATTGAAGACGTGGTGATCGACTCGGCCATTTTCCACGACATAGGGTTTGCTGTCGGCCGGCGCGTCATCGGCGCGGGCGACACCGGCTGTCGCGACCGTTGCAGCGAGAAGAGCGGTAGTGAAAAGGGCGGCAAGATTGCCCGTCAAGAATTTGTCAGTCAGCGGCTTTTCGGCTTGGGAATGGCCGGTTAGGCGATCACGGCGCATGCGTATTTCCTCAGATTATTCCATTTGGTGGGTGCGCCGCCACACAGATATCGACGCCGCGAAAACCTCTCGGGTTTGGAAAAATTACCCCGGCTGGCGAACCAGCCGGGGAAGCGAGCGAACGAGGAGGATTTATTCGACGGAGAACACGGTCAAGACACCGCCGAGCTGGGTGTAGTTCGAGAGGCTCTTGTAAGCGCCGACCGCGCCGAGACCATCGGTATCGTTGGTCAGGCCAGCGGCCATGCCGATACCCGCCCAGCCGCCGACGCCGGAGAGAACGGCGATATATTCTTTGCCGTTGTGCTCGAAGGCATTGACGTTGCCGATGATGCCCGAAGGCGTTTTGAACTTATAGAGCAGCTTGCCGGTCTTGGCATCGACCGCTTTAAGATCGCCATCGAGCGTGCCGTAGAAGGCAACCCCGGTCGGTGTCGTCAAGGCGCCCGACCACACCGAGAAGGTCTCGTGATCGGACCAGACGATCTTGCCTTCATTGACGTCATAGGCGATGAAATTGCCGAGATGGTTCTCGCCCTTCGGCGGGAACATCGACAGCGTCGCGCCGACATAGGGTTGCCCGGCGGTATAGGTCACCTTGTACGGCTCGTAATCCATGCAGACATGGTTGGTCGGCACGTAGAACATATGCGTCTGCGGATCATAAGACGCCGGCTGCTCGTCTTTCGAGCCGAGCGCCGCCGGGCAGACGCCCTTGGTGTTGTGGTCGGGGCCGTTGTGATCGGGCGAGTATTGCGCGACCACTTCCGGACGCCCAGTGGTCAGATCGACCTTGGTCGCCCAGTTGACGGCGGGATCGTATTTGTTGGCTTCCAGCAATTCGCCGTTGGTGCGATCGAGCACATAGGCGAAGCCATTGCGATCGAAATGCACCAGCGCCTTGGTCTCCTTGCCGTGCACCTTGGTGTCGGCGAGGATCATTTCGTTGATACCGTCATAATCCCATTCGTCATGCGGGGTCATCTGATAGACCCATTTCGCCACCCCGGTATCAGCGTCGCGGGCGAAGATGGTCATCGACCATTTATTGTCGCCCGGGCGCTGGCTCGGGTTCCAGGTGCTGGGGTTGCCGGAACCGTAATAGATCAGGTTCAGCTTCGGATCATAGGAAATCCAGCCCCAGGTGGCGCCGCCGCCGATCTTCCACTGATCACCTTCCCAGGTTTTCAGGGACGAATCCTTGCCCACCGGCTTGCCCATCGCCATGGTTTTGTCCGGATCGAACAGGATCTGATCATCCGGCCCCTCGGAATAGGCACGCCAGGCGACCGACCCATCCTTGATGTTATAAGCGGTCATATGGCCCTGCACACCGAACTCGCCGCCGGAGACGCCGACCAGAACCTTATCCTTAACGACGAGCGGCGCCGAGGTGCCGGTCGCGCCCTTGGCAGGATCGTCATCCTTCACCGACCAGGCGACCTTGCCGGTCTTGGCGTCGAGCGCGACCAGGGTGGTGTCGGCCTGATGCAGGAAGATCATGCCCTCGCCATAGGCGACGCCGCGATTGACGGTATCGCAGCACATCACCGGAATGACGTTTGGATCCTGCTTCGGCTCATAGGCCCAGACGATGCGGCCTTCATTGTTGAGATCGAGCGCAAAAACCTTGTTCGGGAACGGTGTGTGGACATACATCATGTCGCCCACCACCAGCGGCCCGCCTTCATGGCCACGCAGAACGCCGGTCGAGAAGGTCCATACCGGGTGCAGCTTGTGGGCGTTCTCGGTGGTGATCTGGGTTAGCTTGGTGTGGCGCTGATTGGCGTAGTCTCCGGCCGGCATCACCCACTGCTTGGGATCCTGCGACATTTTTTCGAGCTGATCATTGGCGAAGGCCGCGCCAGCCCCCAAGATCCCGGCGGCGCTGCCCATGAGCACCGCCCATGCAAATAAACGCTGACTCGGCTTCATATAGAACCCTCCCTGAATAAAGCGTTACCTTCTGTCATGCCTACGAGGCTGCCTCGCATCGCGTATCGGGATCGCGGCAACTCTCGGAAGCATAATCGCACAGCCGCCAGACGGCCCACCGTCTCCGCGGCGTGAGCGCAAGCTATCGCCAACGCCATTCCGTTGACAAGCATCAAACTGCAATCTGGACTGTATTTTTGTTCGATTTATAATTGTGCAACGCAGCATAAATGAACTCGATCAAGTCAGTCGAAGAATCAATCCAGTTATTATAGAATTAATCAATCATATGAACGAAAAGCTGCATGAACGATTATCGCAGCCGCCCCCCCGCCGGCGCGCGATAATGCCGGGCGATCAGGCGGGATCCTGGCGCGGCACGCCGATTTCGCAACGCCAGCCCGCCAGCCGCCATTCCGGATGCTCGTTGACATAGGCGATGGCGTAACGTTCGGCATCCATCAAGCAGACTTGTTGGGTGATTTCCTCCTCGAAAACCGGCCGCTTTTCGACACAGGTCTTGGCGTCGGCAACCAGGCAGTAGACGAGCACGAGTTCAATCATCATCATCTCCCTTGCACCAGAGAACCATATTGGCCCAAGAAGGGCCAGTCATACGAAACGTCACAGCATGAGATGCATGCAAAAATGACACCAAGACTTACCGCTCTTGCCCTTCTTGGCCTCTGCCTCGCATCGCCGGTTCACGCCGCCGACCCTGCGGACGAAACCAAGCCGCTCAGCCCGGCGCAGGTCTCCCTTTTCGAGACCCCGCATCTCGCTAATATCGACCATCCAGAAACCCTCCTCTATCGCTATACGCGCCAGGGACCGGATGGGTTCACCGATCACGTCGCCGAGGATATCAAACTCGTCCATCCCGATGGCACGAAATACGTGATGTTCAATTTTCTCACCGGCGATCACCATATTTTTTACCCCGCGGTCGATGATTTCCGCGGCAATCCGCTGCTGATGGTGTTTCTCGAACACGACGTCGATGAAATGCGCGCCATGACCGGCGTCGCCGCCGCTTATTATCGTAACCGTATCCGCGCCGCCTTCATCGACAAGGCGGAGATGGCGCCCGCCAAGGTCACGCTCGACGGCCATGAGGTGGCGGCGCAGAGTATCACGCTCCGCCCATTCGCCGACAATGACCGATTCGCGCATATGCCGCAGATCCAGCAGAAAACCTACCGTTTCGTGCTCAGCAAGGACGTGCCGGGGGGATTCGCCGAATTCGCGACCGAGATGCCGGCCGATCCCGCATCCGGCGCGCCGGCGATCAGCGAGCACTTGGTTTTCGAGAAAGTCGCGTCAGGCAAGGCGGTGACGCCATGACCCGCGCGATCATCGCCGCCCTCGCGCTCGGCCTAATCGCCATTGCCGCGCGTGCCGAAACCGAGGAGCACCATCCGGCGCATGACTATCCGACCGCGGCGCGCGCCGATTACGTCATCGGCTGTCTCGCCGCCAATGGATTCAACCACGATCTGCTCGAAAAATGCTCATGCGGCATCGATACCATTGCCGACATGATGAGCTATGACGATTACGAGAAGGCGGAGACCATCCTCAGCATGCAGCAGGGGGTGCATGGGCCGCAGGCGGATATCTTCCGCCATACCCCGATCGCGATCGAGGAAATCGACCGCCTCCACCGCGCCGAGGCCGAGGTCAATCTGCGCTGCCGCTGAGGGGGCAGGTCTTTGCCGGTCGGCAGACCCTGGGAATCCATAATGTTATAGGCCGATGCCGCAGCGCCTGCTGACGCATGGCGTGACAGCCCGATCGCGGCCGCGCCGGGCGCTCAGACACTGCCCGCTAGCATCGCGCCGTCAGCGAAGCCGTCGCCGCGAGACTTGCCTCGGCGGGGATCGGCTTTTATAGCCGGGGAATGGCATCCCCGGCAGAAACCTCCTCACCGCCTGATGACGTCATCGCCCGGCAAGCGGCCCTGCTCGCGCGCCCGCCGACGCTCGAGCGCCGCATGGCGAACGCGATCCGCGCGCTCGCCATCGACGCCGTCGAGCGCGCGAATTCCGGCCATCCCGGCCTGCCGCTCGGCATGGCCGATGTCGCGACGGTGCTCTGGACACGATTCCTGAAATTCGACGCCGCCGATCCGCGCTGGCCCGATCGTGACCGCTTCGTGCTCTCCGCCGGCCACGGCTCGATGCTGCTTTATGCCCTCCTCCATCTCACCGGCCATGCCGGCATGGGGATGGACGTGCTGGAGCGTTTCCGCCAGCTCCACTCTGCCGCCGCCGGCCACCCTGAATATGGCGCCCATCCGGCGATCGAGACCACCACCGGCCCGCTCGGCCAGGGCATCGCCACCGCCGTTGGCATGGCGCTTGGCGAGCGGATGCTGGCGGCGCGGTTCGGGCGCAGCCTGGTCGACCACCGCACCTGGGTGATCGCCTCCGACGGTGATCTGATGGAAGGAATCAGCCATGAGGCGGCCTCGCTCGCCGGCCATCTCCGGCTCGACAAACTCACCGTCCTCTACGATGACAACCACATCTCGATCGACGGCGCGACGCGGCTTGCAACCTCCGATGACGCGCTAAAACGCTTCGCCGCCTATGGCTGGGCGACGAAGCGGATCGACGGCCATGATCCGGCGCAGATCGCGGCGGCGCTCTCGTTTGCCATGCGCTCGAAGAAGCCGACGCTGATCGCCTGCCGCACCATCATCGGCTTCGGTTCGCCGCACAAGGCGGGCACCAGCGGCGCCCACGGCGCGGCGCTGGGGGCGGCGGAAGCGGCGGCGACGAAGGCGGCGCTGGGTTGGACGGCGGCACCCTTCACGGTGCCCGAGGATCTCGCGCAAGCCTGGCAGGAGGCCGGCGGGCGCGGCGCCACGCCACGCCGCGCCTGGCTCAAGCGCGCCACCCGCCATCCGCAACGCGCCGAGTTCGAGCGGACGCTCGCCGGGCGGCTCCCGGACAATTGGCTGGAAAAACTCGCCGCGCTGAAAGCCGAGATCGCCGAGAGCAAGCCCAAACTCGCAACCCGTCAATCGAGCCAGAAAGTGCTCGAGGCGCTGGTGCCGCTGGTGCCGGAGTTGATCGGCGGCTCCGCCGACCTCACCGGCTCCAATCTTACCCGGGTCAAGGACATGGCGGAGGTTGCGCCGGGGCAATTCGCAGGCCGCTATCTCCATTTCGGCATCCGTGAGCACGCGATGGCGGCGGCGATGAACGGGCTCGCGCTCAGCGGCGGCCTGATCCCCTATGGCGGCACGTTCTTCGTTTTCAGCGATTATCTCCGCCCGGCGCTGCGGCTTGCGGCGCTGATGCATCTGCGGGTGATCCATGTTCTAACCCATGACAGCATCGGTCTTGGCGAGGATGGGCCGACGCATCAGGCGGTCGAGCATCTCGCGAGCCTCCGCGCGATGCCCAATCTTCTCGTCTTCCGCCCGGCCGACACGATCGAGACGGCGGAAAGCTTCGAACTCGCGTTGCGGCGCAGCGACGGGCCGAGCGCCCTCGTGCTGTGCCGCCAATCCCTGCCGACGCTCCGCGCTGACGTCACCGAAAATCGTACCGCGCGCGGCGCCTATGTCCTCGCCGAGGCCGCCTCCGCGCGTCAGGCGACGCTGATCGCCAGTGGCTCTGAGGTCGCGATCGCGATGGCGGCGCGCGAGACGCTGGCGGCGCAGGGGATCGCCGCGGCGGTGGTGTCCTTGCCGTGCTGGGAACTCTTTGCCCAGCAGGATGCGGCCTATCAGGCGGAGACGCTCGGCACCGCGCCGCGATTCGGGATCGAGGCGGCGGCGGGATTCGGCTGGGAGCGCTGGCTCGGCCCCGATGGCGTGTTCATCGGCATGGCCGGCTTCGGCGCATCCGCCCCCTATGAGGAGCTTTACCGCCATTTCGGCATCACCGCCGAGGCCCTCGTGCACGCGGTGCAAAAGCGCCTCGCCCTCCACTGAACCAAAAAAGCCAAGAGGTTAAGACGTCATGCCGGTGCGTATCGCGATTAACGGGTTTGGCCGCATCGGGCGGCTCGTCCTGCGGGCGATCATCGAGAGTGGGCGCGAGGATATCGTGCCGGTCGCGATCAATGATCTCGGCAGCGTCGAAGCCAATGCCCATCTCCTGCGTTATGACAGCGTCCATGGCCGCTTTCCCGGCGAGGTGACGGTGGAGGGGGAGTCGCTGCGGATCCGCCATGGCGGGCGCGAATGGGGGCCGATCCGGGTCTCGGCCGAGCGCGATCCCGCGAAGGTGCCGTTTGCCGGCGTCGATGTCGCGATGGAATGTACGGGCCTTTTCACCAAGCGCGAGGCTGCCGCCCACCTGCTCGCCGCCGGGGCGCGCAAGGTTCTGGTCTCGGCGCCGGCCGATGGCGTGGACGCGACCGTGGTTTACGGTGTCAATCATGAGGTGCTGACCCCGGCGATGACCGTGGTTTCCAACGCCTCCTGCACGACCAACTGCCTCGCGCCGATGGCCAAAGTGCTGCATGACGCGTTCGGCGTCGAACGCGGCTACATGGTGACGATCCACTCCTATACCGGCGATCAGCGTACCGTCGACACGCTGCACAAGGACCTGCACCGGGCGCGGGCAGCCGCGGTTTCGATCATTCCGACCACGACCGGCGCCGCGCGCGCGATCGGGCTCGTTATCCCTGAACTTAAGGGCAAGCTCGACGGCACCGCGATCCGCGTGCCGACGCCCAACGTTTCGCTGGTCTCGCTCGACGTCAACCTCGCCCGCCCGGCCGATCCCGAAACCATCAACGCCGCCTTCCGCGCCGCCGCCGAAGGCACGATGAAGGGAATCATCGTCTATAATACGGAAAAGCTCGTTAGCGTCGATTTCAACCATGTCAGCGCGTCCTGCAGCTTCGATGCGTCGCAGACCTCCGTCGTCGATGGCAAGCTCGCGCGGGTGATGGGTTGGTACGACAATGAGTGGGGTTTTTCCAACCGGATGATCGACACTGCCGCCCGTCTCGGGGCGTTATAGGGTACCCGCCTTGGAAGCCGCGCCGGGCCGGGGACGAGAGAGCAAGGTTCCCGAAGTCACTCTCGTTTTCTGGATCATCAAGATCGCCGCGACCACGCTTGGCGAGACCGGCGGCGATACGGTGACGATGACCCTCGGTTGGGGCTATCTCGCCGGAACCTTGCTGTTTCTGGTTGCGCTCGTGGGTCTCGTCCTGGCGCAGATCGCGGCGCGACGCTTCCACCCGCTCCTTTACTGGGCGACCGTCATGGCCTCGACCACGTTCGGCACCACCATGGCCGACTTCGCCGACCGCTCGCTCGGCTTCGGCTATCCCGGCGGGGCGAGCCTGCTGTTCGTTCTGCTGATGGCAACCCTTGGCCTCTGGTACCGGACTCAGGGCAGCATCGCCGTCACCACCGTTGCCGCGCCGCGGACGGAACTGTTCTACTGGGCGGCCATCACGTTTTCGCAAACCCTCGGCACCGCGCTCGGCGACTGGGCAGCCGATGGCGGCCTCGGCTATGACGGCGGCGCGCTGGTCTTCGGCGCCGCCCTCGCCGTTCTCGCCGTGCTCTATTTCCGGACCAAACTTTCGCGGGTCGCGCTGTTTTGGGCAGCTTTCATCCTAACCCGGCCGCTCGGCGCGACCGTCGGCGATTTTCTCGACAAATCACGCGCCGAAGGCGGCCTCGCGGTCAGCCGCCCGCTCGCGACGCTCGCCTTCGCCATCTTCATTCTCGCCTGCCTCGCCCTCCTGCCGCAGCGGGCAGGACGGCATCCCGGCGGCCAAGAGACAGGGTAAGATGGGGCAAAGGATTGTTCTTTTTTGAAAAAAGAACCAAAAAACTTTTGAGATTTGAGGGGCGTGGCCGCGCGCCACGCGAAGACCAGGGGGCGTCAGCCGACCGCGCCGCTCTCGCCGGCCAGCCGCCGCACGGTGTAGGTTTTCGCCAAGGCGGCGACGATGGCATCACCATGCGGCGTGTCGCGCGCCTCGACCATCAATTCCAGCCCCGCCGATTGCACGCTCGGTGACGCGAATAAACGGTGATGTGAGACATCGATGATGTTGCCGCCGGCCGCACCGATGGTGCCGGCGATATCGGCGAGCACGCCGGGACGATCCGGGATTTCGAGGCTGAGGCGAAGCAGCCTGCCATCCCGCAGCAAATTGCGCAGCAGCACGTTGGCGAGAATGCGCGCATCGATATTGCCGCCGCAAACCGGAATCCCGACCCGCCGGCCAGCAAAGCGCTCGCGATAGGCGAGCACGGCCGCCAGCCCCGCCGCGCCGGCGCCCTCGGCGATCACTTTCGCCCCCTCGGCGAGCAGCGCGATCGCCTGCTCGATGGCACGCTCAGGAACGATCAGCACGTCGGAAACCAGCTGCCGGATCAGCGCCAGCGGGATTTCGCCGATATCGCGGACGGCGATGCCCTCGGCGATGGTCGGGCCGCCGACCGCAACCGTCTGGCCGGCCAGGCGCTGGGCGAGCGCGGCATAGGCGGTGACCTCGACGCCGATGATCTCGATCCCCGGCCGCAGTGCGCTCGCCGCGACTGCGCAGCCGGCGAGCAGACCACCACCGCCGACCGGGACCACGAGGACGTCGAGATCGGGGACCGCTTTGAGGAATTCGAGCGCGAGCGTGCCTTGCCCGGCAATCACCCCAGGATCATCATAGGGATGGATGAAGACCAGCCCATCGCGTGCCGCGAGCCGATGCGCCTCATCGGCCGCTTCCGCCAGGGTCTCGCCATGCAGCACCACCTCGGCGCCCCAGCCGGCCGTTCGCGTCACCTTGGTCGCCGGGGTGAAGCGCGGCATGACGATGGTCGCGCGGATGGCATCGAGACTGGCATGGCGGGCGACGGCTTGGGCGTGATTGCCAGCCGAAACCGCGATGACGCCGCGCTTGCGCTCCTCCTCAGTGAGCAGCGCCAAGCGGTTGGCGGCGCCGCGCTCCTTGAAGGCGCCGGTCGCCTGGAGATTGTCGAGTTTGAGGAAAACCCGTGCCCCGGTGGCGCGTGAGAGCGTATCGGCCGCCATCGCCGGGCTTACGAGAACGCGGCCGGCGATGCGCGCGCAAGCGGCCTCGACATCGGCGAGGGTGACGGCAAGGGAGGACATCGACGCTCAGCCGAAGCTGACGGTCAGGATTTCGTAGCTGCGATCGCCGCCCGGCGCCGGCACCGAGACCTGATCGCCGGGCTTTTTGCCGATCAGCGCCTTGGCCAGCGGCGAGGAAATCGAAAGCCGCCCGGCCTTGATATCGGCTTCATGCATGCCGACGATCTGATAGGAAGCCTCCTGCTCGGTTTCCTCGTCGATCAGACGGACATGGGCGCCGAACTTCACCTGATCGCCCGAGAGCAGGGCGGGATCGATCACCTCGGCGGCGCTGACGATCTCCTCGAGTTCCGCGATTCGCCCTTCGATGAAGGATTGGCGCTCCCGCGCGGCATGGTATTCGGCGTTTTCCGACAAATCACCATGGCTTCGCGCCTCGGCGATGGCGCGGATAATACCCGGCCGCTCGACCGATTTGAGATGACGCAGCTCCTCCTCCAAGCGTTGCAGGCCAGCGGCCGTCATCGGAAACTTCTGCACGTCGTTGCCCTCGATCTCTCGACCAGTCGAGAAAAGATAAGGCCGGCCGCCCGCTTCCGGGCCCCGGCATGGGAGCCAGAATGGGTCAAACCCACCCCGGCCGGTTCAGAACGATCCGTGAAAATACCCCTGCAGCGGCGCGACTTCAAGCTCTCCTGCGCGCAGGGCAGCGATCGCGTGCACGGCGGCGCGGGCGCCGGCGATGGTGGTGTAATGGGGAACCCCGTGGGTGAGCGCGCTTCTTCTGATGTCAAAACTGTCATGCACCGACTGCGCGCCCGACGCCGTGTTGATCACCATCTGCACCTCGCCGGAGCGAATCGCATCAACGCAATGCGGCCGGCCTTCAAGCACCTTGTTGACGACCGCGACCGCGAGCCCGGCGTCCCGCAGCCGCGCCGCCGTTCCCCGCGTCGCCAGAATGTGAAATCCCATCTCGATCAGACGCCGGCCGAGCGAGACCACGGCCTGCTTGTCGCCATCCTTGACCGAGAGGAACACCGTCCCCGCGGCCGGAAGCGTGACCCCAGCGCCGAGCTGCGCCTTGGCGAAGGCGCGCTCGAAACTGGTATCGAGCCCCATCACCTCGCCAGTCGATTTCATCTCCGGCCCAAGAATGACGTCGACATCGGGAAAGCGCGCGAACGGGAACACCGATTCCTTGACCGCGACATGGGCGCCGAGCGCATTTTCATGCAAACGCGTGGGATCGAGCTTGATCCCGGCCATCGCCAGGGCTCCGAGTTTGGCAACCGGCAGGCCGGTCGCCTTGGCAACGAAGGGAACCGTGCGCGCGGCACGCGGATTGACCTCGAGGACGTAGATCGCATCGCCCTGGATCGCATATTGCACATTCATCAATCCGACCACTTTTAGCGCTCGCGCGAGCGCGACGGTCTCGGCGCGGAGTTCGGTGACGATCGCCGGCGGCAGCGAATAGGGCGGCAGCGCGCAGGCACTATCGCCGGAATGGATGCCGGCCTCCTCGATATGCTCCATAACGCCTGCAACATGAACGGTCTCGCCATCACTGATGCAATCGACATCGACCTCGATCGCATCGGCGAGATAGCGATCGATCAGCACCGGGTTGCTGCCGGAGACGCGCACCGCTTCGCGCATATAGCGGGTGAGGCCGGCGCGATCATGAACGATCTCCATCGCCCGCCCGCCGAGCACATAGCTCGGCCGGATCACCACCGGATAGCCGATGCGCTCGGCGATCGCCTCCGCCTCCGAGGCCGAGCGCGCCGTGCCGTTCTCCGGTTGCAATAGGGCGAGGCTTTGCAAAAGTTTCTGAAACCGCTCGCGATCCTCGGCGATGTCGATCGCCTCGGCGCTGGTGCCGAGAATGGGAATGCCGGCGCACGCGAGCGCTTGCGAGAGCTTGAGCGGCGTCTGCCCGCCATATTGCACGATGCAACCGAGCAGTTTCCCTGCCGACTGTTCGCGTCGCACCAGCGCGATCACGTCTTCGGCGGTAAGTGGCTCGAAATAGAGCCGGTCGGAGGTGTCGTAATCGGTGCTCACGGTTTCGGGATTGCAGTTGACCATGATGGTCTCAAACCCCGCCTCACGCAGCGCGTAAGCGGCATGAACACAGCAATAATCGAACTCGATCCCCTGGCCGATGCGGTTCGGGCCGCCGCCGAGTATGATGATTTTTTCCCGCGTGCTCGGCGCTGCTTCGCAAACCGGCGTGCCGAAGCCGCCCTCATAGGTCGAATACATGTAAGGGGTCGCGGAGGCGAATTCGCCGGCGCAGGTATCGATCCGCTTATAGACCGGCGTCACCCCGAGCCGAGCGCGGTGTTCGACGACATCTGCCTCGCGTCGCCCGGTGAGTTCGGCAAGGCGCATATCGGAAAATCCGAGCGCCTTGAGGCGCCGGAACGCCATGGCGCTCTCCGGCAAGCCGCTGTCGCGCACCGCCCGCTCGGCGGCGATGATGATTTCGATCTGGCGCAGGAACCAGGGGTCGAATTTGCACGCCTCATGCACGTCCTCGACCGAAAGCCCGGCCCGCAAGGCTTGCGCCGCGACGAGGAGCCGGTCTGGGCGCGGCGTTGAGAGCGCGGCGCGGAACGCGTCTGCCCCGCCATCGCCGGGCGGCGTGATTTCATCGAGACCGGAAAGCCCGGTCTCCATACTGCGCAGACCCTTTTGCAGCGCCTCGGCGAAACTCCGCCCGATCGCCATCGCTTCGCCCACCGACTTCATGCTGGTGGACAAGAGGGCTGGGGTTCCGGGAAATTTCTCGAACGTGAACCGTGGGATCTTGACGACGACGTAATCGATGGTCGGCTCGAAGCTCGCCGGTGTCGTGCGGGTGATGTCGTTCGTGAGCTCATCGAGCGTGTAGCCGACGGCAAGTTTGGCGGCGATTTTCGCGATCGGGAATCCCGTCGCTTTGGAGGCGAGCGCGGAGGAGCGTGAAACCCGCGGGTTCATCTCGATGATCAGCATCCGGCCGGTTTGCGGATCGATCGCGAATTGCACGTTCGAGCCGCCAGTATCGACCCCGATGGCGCGCAGACACGCGATCGAGGCATCCCGCATGCGCTGATATTCCTTATCGGTCAGCGTCAGCGCCGGCGCGACGGTGACCGAATCGCCCGTATGGACGCCCATCGGATCGACATTCTCGATCGCGCAGACGATGATGCAATTGTCCGCGCCATCGCGGACCACTTCCATCTCGAATTCCTTCCAACCGACCACGCTTTCCTCGATCAGCACCTCGGAAACCGGCGAGGCGTTGAGGCCGCCTTGCGCGATCTGGTCGAACTCCTCGCGGTTATAGGCGATGCCGCCGCCGGTGCCGCCGAGCGTGAAGCTCGGCCGGATGACGGCGGGCAGGCCGATTTCGGCCAAGGCGGCGCGGGCTTCGTCGATCGTGTGGGCGATAGCGCTGCGCGGGCTCTCGATGCCGATCGCCGCCATGGCGTCGCGGAATTTGAGCCGGTCCTCGGCGCGGTCGATGACATCGGCGCGGGCGCCGATCAGCTCAACCTCGTAGGCCTCGAGAACGCCGGTTTTCGCGAGCTGCATCGCGACATTGAGCGCGGTCTGTCCACCCATGGTGGGGAGCAACGCGTCCGGGCGCTCGCGGGCGATGATTTTCGTGACGATTTCCGGCGTGATCGGCTCGACATAGGTGGCATCGGCCAATTCTGGGTCGGTCATGATCGTCGCCGGATTGGAATTGACCAGGATGACGCGATAGCCCTCGGCGCGCAGCGCCTTGCAGGCCTGGGCACCGGAATAGTCAAACTCACACGCCTGGCCGATGACGATCGGGCCGGCGCCGATGATCAGGATCGCGTGGAGATCGGTGCGCTTAGGCATTGATCAGGACTCCATCAGCGCGACGAAGCGCCCAAAGAGATGGTGGCTATCGGAGGGGCCGGGACTGGCCTCGGGGTGGTATTGCACGCTGAATACCGGCTTGCCGGTGAGCGTGATGCCCTCGTTCGAGCCGTCAAACAGGCTAGTATGGGTGACCACGACGCCTTCCGGGAGGCTTGCCGGATCGACCGCGAAGCCGTGATTCTGGCTGGTGATCTCGACCTTCCCGGTCGCGAGATCCTTGACCGGCTGGTTGGCGCCGCGATGGCCGCGCGCCATCTTGTAGGTGCGCCCGCCAAGGGCAAGCGCGAGGAGCTGATGGCCGAGACAGATCCCAAAGAGCGGCACCCCGGCTTCGAGCACGCCGTGGATCGCCGGCACCGCGTATTCCGCCGTCGCCGCCGGGTCGCCGGGGCCGTTCGAGAGAAAGACGCCGTCCGGGCGATGGCGGAGGATGTCGTCCGCGCTGGCGGTTGCCGGCACCACGGTAACGCGGCAGCCCGCGGCGGCGAGTTCGCGGAGAATGTTGCGTTTCGCGCCATAATCAACCGCGACGACGTGATGCCGCGGCGCGGTCTGCCGGCCATAGCCTTGGCCCCACGCCCAAACCGTCTCATCCCAAAGGTAGCTCTGGGTGCAGGAGACGGTGCCGGCGAGATCCATCCCCTCAAGACCCGGCCAGGCGGCGGCGGCGGCACGCAGCGCCGGCAGATCGAAGCGGCCATCTTTCGGGTAGGCGAGCACAGCGCTCGGCGCCCCCTGGTCGCGGATGCGAAGGGTCAGCGCTCGTGTATCGACGCCAGCCATGCCCGTGACGCCGCGCCCGGCGAGCCATTCATCGAGGCCCTCGGTTGCCCGCCAATTCGCCGGCGCCGTGATATCATCGCGCAGAATCAGGCCGCGGGCGGCGATCATCGAGGCCTCGACATCCTCGCCATTGACGCCGACATTGCCGATATGAGGAAAGGTGAAGGTGATGATCTGGCCGGCATAGGAGGGATCGGTGAGGGTCTCCTGATAGCCGGTCATGCCGGTATTGAAGCAAACCTCGCCAAGCGGCGGCGCCTCGGTGGTCATGGCGCCGAGGCCGCGGCCCCAGAACACGGTGCCGTCGGCGAGCACGAGCGCTGCGGTCGCGCCCTCGGGGGGATGAGCGATGGCGGACATGGGGTCACTCCGGGATGGGGCGCGAGGCAGATCGGCGAGGGTGAGCCCGGTCGCGGCGAGCAGCGCCGGCCAATGGCGTGCTGGAATGCTCCGCGCTTGGCGCCATTTGCGCAGCGCCTCGGTGCCGACGCCGAGCTGTTCGGCGGCGGCTTCGGCGCCACCGAGACGGGCGATCAGGTCTTCGACGGTGAGGGACATGGGAAGATTATGTGGGAAATGATTTCCCATAACAATGGGAATTTTAGGTTTGGGAAAAAAAATCCCAATGAGCCGCGCCGAAAGGGGTCCGGCTGATGGCGTTGCCACCGGGTTTTCTCGAGGAATTGCGCGCCAAGACGCCGCTTCCGGCGCTGATCGGGCGGCGGGTGCGCCTTACCCGCGCGGGGCGGCAATGGAAGGGCTGCTGCCCGTTCCACGGCGAAAAAACGCCGTCTTTTTATGTCTATGACGACCATTACCATTGTTTCGGCTGCGGCGCCCATGGCGATGCGATCAGCTATGTCATGCAGGCCGAGGGGCAGAGCTTCATCGAGGCGGTGCGCGGCCTCGCGGCCGAGGCTGGGCTCGCGGTGCCGGAGGAGGGACCGGATGCCGCCGCCGCGGCGCGCACGGCGCGGGATAGTATCGCCGTGCTCGAACACGCCGCTGAGAGCTTTGAGCGCCGCCTGTGGCTTCCCGAAGGCGCTGGCGCGCGCGCCTATCTGGCCCGACGCGGGGTGAGCGAGGCGACGGCCCGGCGCTTTCGTCTCGGCTTCGCGCCGGGGCGCGGGGCCTTGACCGCCGATCTCGCGCGCGATGGGATTACCCCAGCGGCGATGATCGAGGCCGGCCTTCTCCGCCCGGCCGAAGACGGCCAGCTGGCGCGCGAGTTCTTCACCAACCGGCTGATTTTCCCGATCGGCGACCGCCGCGGGCGGATCGTGAGCTTCGGCGGCCGGCGCCTCGATGACAGCCAGACCAGCGCGCCGAAATATCTCAACGGGCCGGAAACCGCGGTCTTTTCGAAGCGCCGCACGCTTTACAATCTCGATCGCGCCGCGCCCGCGAGCCGCGCCGGCGCGGACATCCTGGTGGTCGAGGGCTATATGGATGTGATCGCCCTCGACCAGGCCGGGTTTCCCGGCGCGCTGGCGCCGCTTGGCACCGCGCTCGGCGTCGAGCATCTCGAAGCGCTCTGGCAGGCATCGCCGGTGCCGCTGCTTTGTTTCGATGGTGACGAGGCCGGGGCGCGGGCGGCGCTGCGCGCGATCTCGCTCGCGCTGCCGCTGATCACCCCCGAGCGCAGCCTCGAAATCGTGCCCCTGCCGCCGGGTGAGGATCCTGACAGCCTGCTCGGCCGCGCCGGCGCGGCCGGCTTCCGCGCCGAGGCGCTGGCCCGCCGCCAACCCTTGCTCAGCGCGCTTTATGCGCTCATCCGCGCTCAGTTCCCCGGCGCGACGCCGGAGAGCCGCAGTGGGTTTTTCGACGCCTTGATGGCGGCGGCAGAGAGCATCGACCATCGCAGCCTGCAATGGGAATATCGCCGGGCATTGCGTGATCGTTTCTTTGCCGAATTCCGCCGCCCGCCGACGCCGCCGGGCGGCGCCAAAGGGCGCGCGCGCGGCGCGCCATCGCGGGGGGAGAGAGCGGTGTTCCCGTCGCCGCCACGGCTGCGCACAGCGCCTCGCCCTGGCGATCAGACACGCGAGCGGGTGCTACTCGCGGTGCTGCTCCATCACCCGGCGTTGGCGCTCGAGGTCGAGGAGGCGCTCGGCGGCCTCGCTTTGCCCGCGCCGTTGAGCCGGCTGCGGGAGGCGCTGCTCGCCTGGGTGCGCAATGCGGCGATGGCGGCGCCGGAATCAGCCGATGTTGCGGCCGCGGCGGGACTAAATTCGCATCCGGCGCTTGACTCTCCTGCTCTCATCGACCATCTCGCCGAGATCGGGCTAGGTGAGCAGGTGGCGGAGGTGCGGGCTTGCGCGCCGGCATTTGCCGTGCCTGGGGCGCCGTTGGCGGATGTGGCGGAGGGGTGGTGGCATTTTTTCGGGTTTTCGCATCGCGAACGGTTGCGTGAGGAACTGGCCGCGGCGCAGCGGGACTTCGAGGCGAACCCGACCCCACGCGCTGAGCGGCGCGTCTTGGCGTTGCGCGAGGCGCAAAATCGCCTCAATGCCGGTGAGACCCATCCCGCCGGGAACGACGGGGAGGGGGCGGGCGGTAATGAGGCCCATGGGCATGGGATTGAGGGCCGGCGCGGCGGCGCGGCTTCGGGCTTCGCCGAGGGATGAAGTGTTACATCGGCCGCGCGGGGACGCCCCGCGGCCATGTTGCGGGGAGTATTTTTTCTGATGGCAACCAAGACCACCGCTGCGGAGGCGCCGACCGCCGAGACCGATCTCGACACTAATCTGCTCGATATCCAGTCCGCCGCGGTCAAGCGCATGATCGCGCGCGGCAAGGAGCGCGGCCATATCACCTTCGATGAGCTGAATGCCGTGCTGCCGCCCGATCAGAACAGCTCCGAGCAGATCGAGGACGTCATGGCCCAGCTCAACGAGATGGGCATCCAGGTGGTCGAGAGCGAGGAGGCCGAGGAGGCCGATCCCGTTGCCAAGCCGGAGCGCGAAGAGGAGGAAGCCGAGGAGCCCGGCGGCAATGTCGACGAGGAAAGCCTCGGTCGCACCGATGATCCGGTGCGCATGTATCTGCGCGAAATGGGCAGCGTCGAGCTGCTCTCGCGCGAGGGCGAGATCGCCATCGCCAAGCGCATCGAGGCCGGCCGTGAGATGATGATCGGCGGGCTCTGCGAGAGCCCGTTCACCATCCGCGCCATCATCGCCTGGCACGATGCCTTGAAGGCCGGGCGCATGCTGCTCCGCGACATCATCGATCTCGAAGCCACGCAGGGCGGGCCGCCGAACGCGGGCGGCGAGCCGGGCGGCGATGATGGCGGCACTGACGCGATGCCGCCCTCGGTAGCGGGCTTCGCCGCTGGCGAGGAGGGCGATGAGGACGAGGAAGGCGAGGGCGCCGGCCTTTCTCTCTCGGCGCTCGAGGAAAAGCTCAAGCCCGAGGTCCTGGCGAATTTCGAGGAGATCGAGGCGCTTTATAAGAAGCTGCAGAAGATGCAGTCCCGCCGCCTCGGTGCCATCACCGGCGGCGAGGCGGTGAGCGCGCGCAGCGAGAAATCCTATGAGAAGCTGCGCGACGAATTGGTCCAGAAAGTCGAGCAGGTGCGGCTGCATAATAACCGCATCGAAGAGCTGGTGATGCAGCTCAAGGAACTCAACAAACGCCTGATGGCGCAGGAGGGGCCGCTGATGCGGCTCGCCGAATCTTGCAAGGTCAGCCGCGAAGATTTTCTTGCCCAATATCACGGCCATGAGCTGGATCCGAACTGGCTGGAGCGGGTCGGCAAATTGCCTGGTAAAAGCTGGAAGAATTTCGTTGCCCGCCACGGCGAAGCCATCGCTGAGATTCGCGCCCGCATCGCCGAGGTCGCCAATGACGCAGGTTTGCCGATTAGCGAATTCCGCCGCATTTATGCAACCGTAAGCCGTGGCGAGCGCGATTCGGCGCGCGCCAAGAAGGAGATGATCGAGGCCAATCTCCGCCTGGTGATCTCGATCGCGAAGAAATATACCAATCGTGGCCTGCAATTTCTCGATCTGATCCAGGAAGGCAATATCGGCCTGATGAAGGCGGTGGATAAATTCGAATATCGCCGCGGCTACAAATTCAGCACCTATGCCACCTGGTGGATCCGCCAGGCGATCACCCGTTCGATTGCCGATCAGGCGCGCACCATCCGCATTCCGGTGCACATGATCGAGACCATCAACAAGCTGGTGCGCACCTCGCGCCAGATGCTGCATGAGATCGGTCGTGAGCCGGCGCCGGAGGAACTGGCCGAGAAGCTCGGCATGCCGCTCGAGAAAGTGCGCAAGGTGCTCAAGATCGCAAAAGAGCCGATCAGTCTCGAGACCCCGATCGGCGACGAAGAAGACAGCCATCTCGGCGATTTCATCGAGGACAAATCGGCGATCATCCCGATCGACGCCGCGATTCAGGCCAATCTTCGCGAGGCGACGACGAAAGTGCTCGGCAGCCTCACCCCGCGCGAGGAGCGGGTTCTGCGCATGCGTTTTGGCATTGGCATGAATACCGATCACACGCTGGAGGAGGTCGGCCAGCAATTCAATGTCACTCGCGAGCGCATTCGTCAGATCGAGGCCAAGGCGCTGCGCAAGCTCAAGCACCCGAGCCGGAGCCGCCGGTTGCGCAGTTTCCTCGACGATTGAGGGCGGCGCGGGCAACGGGGCGCGGCCGATGGAGCCGGTGACAAGGGTTTCGGTGCGGGTCTCGTTTCTTCGCCTCGATCAGGCGCCGGCCACGCCGCCGACGCCCCTCCCCGAGGGCGCACAGGTGGTGACGCTGGCCGCGCCGAGCGTCACCTATTATCGCTTTCTCTATGACACGGTCGGCGCCGATTATCTCTGGTGGCTGCGCCGGGTGACGCCGGATGCGGAACTCGCGCGCTATCTGCGTATCCCGGGCATCAGTGTTCATGTGCTTTATGCCGGCGGTGAGCCGGGCGGATTTTACGAACTCGATGCCCGGCCGTGGCCGGTGGTCAATCTCAGCTATTTCGGGCTGATGCCGCATTTCATCGGCCGCGGCTTCGGCAGGCCGTTTTTGCGGAATGCCGTCGATCTGGTTTGGCGTCACCGGGCGCGGACGATGACCCTCAACACCTGCACCGCCGATCATCCGCGGGCACTGCCCGGCTATCTCGCCGCGGGTTTTACCGTCTATCGCGAGATCGATGAAGTCTGGGAGGTGCCGCGCCGGCTCGGGATGACGATCCCGGCGCGTTTGCGGCCGCTCTCAGGCTAATTTTATCCCGATCCCGTTATTCCCGCCCCATCCGATAAAACTCGTCATTCGGGCGGAAGGCGAGGCTGTTGGCGAGGCGGTTCGACATGCCGAAAAAGGCGGCGATGGCGGCGATGTCCCAGCAATCCTCACGGCTGAAGCCGTGGTCGAGAAGCAGGGTATAATCCTCGTCCTCGATCTGATGGGAAGAGAGCGCCACTTTCATTGCGAAATCGAGCATGGCGCGTTGGCGCGGTGTGAGATCAGCCTTGCGATAATTGGTTGCAATCTGGTCCGCGATCAGGGGGTTTTTCGCCCGGATGCGTAAAACCGCGCCATGGGCAATCACGCAATATTGGCATTGATTGGCAGCCGAGGTTGCGACCACGATCATTTCGCGCTCGGCTTTCGAAAGCCCGCCGTCTTTCGCCATCAGTGCGTCGTGATAGGCGAAGAACGCACGGAATTCGTCCGGTCGGTGGGCGAGCGCGAGCATGACATTGGGGACGAAGCCGGATTTAGCCGCGGTCGCCTCGATGCGGGCGCGGATATCCTCTGGCAGATCCGAGAGCGAGGGGACGGGGAAGCGGCTGATGGCGGCAGTCATGAATTCTCTCCTCTTGCTTGCTCTGGTCTCGCGCCGCGCGTCTTCTGCGGCGCGACATGACGAAGTGCTGCGCGAACCGTCTCGGGGTTCGCCGCCGGGGCGGGGAAGGCGAGGCGGCGGGTAGCATCGTCTTCGGCGATGTCGCAGCCATCGAGATCGATCGCGACGATGTGTTCGCCGGCCGCCCGTTCGGCATTGGCCTCGGCGATGATCTCGCGCTCGGCAGCGGTGATCGCGGCGACGGCTTCGGGCGCCGGGCGGAGCTTGGCCTGCGTGACCTGTCGCGCGAGTCCGAAGCCGCCGACATAATGCGCCTCCTCAACCGTGAGGCGCCAGAGCGCGAAATCCCCGAATCCAGCATAGAGCGCGGCGTAAGGGTGTATGGCAAGATAGCGGGCGCGCAGAGCCGCATCTTCGGTCGGCGCGGCACGGCCGATAAGAGTTACGCGCGGCGTCGTCTGCGGGTTGGGGCCATTCGCCGCGCCGGCGATCAGGAGGGCGCAGCGTGGTTCGACGCGAAGATGGCGAGTGTGCTCGGAGAGGCCCGAGAGCAGGAGGAGGGGCGCGCACCCGGCATCGAACGCCGGTGTCACCAGCGAAACGAAGGGCTGCCCCGCATCGTTGACGGTTGCAAGGCTTCCGACCCGCGCCGCGCGGGCGAGGGAGCGGAGCGTGAAGCCGAGATCGGCGCGAGAGTCGGGGGATGAGTGGTTGGTCATGCTTCGGTTATCCTATCGGCCGCGTGGCGTGGTATGTCGATGCTGTGCCGGTTCTCGGAGGTGGTTATGAAGCACACCATTGCCCTGGTCGATGACGACCGCAATATCCTAACTAGCGTTGCGATGACGCTGGAGCAGGAAGGCTTCCAGGTGCGCACCTATACCGACGGCGAAAGCGCGCTGCAGGCGCTGCTCGCTCGCCCCGCTGATCTTGCCGTACTCGACATCAAGATGCCACGTATGGACGGGATGGAGCTGCTCCAGCGCCTGCGCGCCCGTTCCGCGATGCCGGTGATTTTTTTGACCAGCAAGGACGAGGAGGTGGATGAACTGATGGGACTCCGGCTCGGCGCTGATGACTATATCACCAAGCCGTTCAGCCAGCGCCTGTTGATCGAGCGCATCCGGGCCTTGCTGCGCCGCAACGAGGCTGGCCGCGCCGAGGGCTCCGGCCAGCCGGCCGCCGGGATCATCCAGCGCGGCGATCTCGTGCTCGATGAGACGCGGCACCGCTGCACCTGGCGCGGCGCCGATATCGACCTCACTGTTACCGAATTCCTGCTTTTGAAGGCGCTGGCGGCGCGCCCGGGCGTCGTGAAGGCGCGTGACCAGCTCATCGATGCCGCGTATGGCGAGAATATTTATGTCGATGACCGCACCATTGACAGCCACGTCAAACGCATCCGCAAGAAATTCCGCGCCGTCGATGAGCGCTTCAACCAGATCGAGACGCTTTATGGTATTGGCTACCGTTACAAAGAGCCCTGACGATGGGCATAAATTCGGGAACTGACCCTTCATTTTCCTCCGAAAAAAAGAAAATCTTCCCCTTGCTTTGGCGGCCCGGCGATTTTTGGAGAAGGGCAGGGGGGCAGGCCCTGCGCCATGGCAGAAAGTTTTTTGGTTCTTTTTTTCAAAAAAGAACACTTTCGTCAGCCAACCATGTGGCTGGCGCAGCTCCTGCGGCGCCGGCTTTTGCCCCGCGCTTGGTGTCGCCCCTCCTGCGCCGTATCCTTCTCGTCAATGCACTGCCGCTCGCGCTTCTGGTGGTGACCCTCCTCTATCTCGACCAATATCAGAATGGGCTTTTGGAGGCGGAGGTGCTGACGCTCCGCGAACAGGCGCGGATCTATGCCGGCGCTCTCGGCCAGGCGGCGGTCGCGATCGAGGCTTCGGGCACGGCGCGGCTGGTGCCGGCGCTCGCCCGCCCGCTGCTCCGCCGCCTGACCGAGCCGACGCCGAGCGCCGAAGCCAAGCTCTATGGCCCAGACGGCACGGTGATCGCCGATAGCCGCCAGCGCGAGGCTGGCGGCGGCAGGTTTGAGATGGACCCGATCCCGCCGGCGGTGCCGCGCAGCCATGTCGCGAGCGTGATCGAACAGGTCTATGACTGGGTGCTCGCCCATCTGCCGCACAACCCGGCGGCACCGACGCTGGAGGCCGGGCCGCTCGCCGGTGGAATCGACTGGCAGCCCGATGTGCGCGAGGAATTGCGCACCGAGGGGGCGGCGCGCTCGCGCGAGACGCCGCCCTATATCCGCCGCACCACTGACGGCCAGCTGCTGGTAACCGTCGCCGAGCCGGTGCAGCAAAACGCCCAGACGGTTGGCATCATCCTGCTCACCCGCGAAGCGCGCGAGGTCGATGACAGCCTCTATAACGTGCGGATGTCGATCCTCGCGCTGTTTTGCTTGGCGCTCGGCCTTACGGTGATCATGTCGTGGTATCTCGCGCGGACCATCGCCCGGCCGATCCTGCGCCTTGCCGCCGCCGCCGGCGAGATGCGCGAGGGCCAGGGGCGGAGCGGCGCGGTGCCGCGCCGGCTGCTCGCCCGCCGCGACGAGATCGGCGCCCTCGCGCACGCCCTTGCGGAAAGTGCGAGCGCGCTCTGGGCGCGGATGGATGCGATCGAGCGCTTCGCCGCCGATGTCGCGCATGAGATCAAGAACCCGCTTTCCTCGATCCAGAGCGCGATCGAGACTCTGCGGCGGATCGAGGATCCGGGCCAGCAGCGGCGCTTGCTTGCCATCATCGCCGAGGATGTGCGGCGCTTGGACAGGCTGATCAGCGATATCTCGGATGCGAGCCGCGTCGACGCCGAATTGTCGCGCACCGCGACCGAGCTGGTCGATGTCGCGCCGATCCTGGCGACGCTGGCCGATATCCACGCCGCGACCCTGAGCAAGGGCGAGCCGCCGCTGATCGTCGTCGCGCCGGAAAGCGGCCTCGTGGTGCGCGGGGTTGCCGATCGGCTGGTGCAGGTGTTGCGTAATCTGATCGCCAATGCTCGTTCTTTCAGCCCACGCGGCGGGCGGATCATGCTTGCGGCGCGCGAGATAGATGGCGAGGTGGAAATCACCGTCGAGGATGAGGGGCCGGGCATTCCCGAGGCCAAGCTTGAGCACATTTTCGACCGGTTTTACTCCGAACGCCCGCAGGGCGAGCGTTTCGGCCAACACTCCGGGCTCGGGCTTTCGATCAGCCGCCAGATCATCGAGGCGCTGCGCGGGCGGATCCGCGCCGAAAATCGCCGCGACGAAAGCGGGCGAGTGATCGGCGCGCGCTTCGTCGTGCGGCTGCCGAAAGCCTGAGGCCGGTTACGACATCGGTTTCTGCCCACGCCGCCGGCGGAGCAGCGGCAGGCCGGCGAGCCCGGCGAGGATCAGCGTCGCCGAGGAGGGCTCGGGCACCGAGGATTGAACTGGTGTGCCGGTGACGAACACCAGATCGGGGGTCGTCGTCGTGGTCGGCAGGAAGCTGACGTTTTCAAAGGCGCTGCCCCAGGTCTGGGCGTTGAAAATCTCGATCGGGTAATAGCCAGCTTGCGTGAAGGTCACGGTATCAGTCGCGGCGCTATAGGTATTGCCGAACATCAGGGTCGCGACGCCGTTGGAGGTTTCGATGCCATTGGCATTCTCGAATCCGACGACGCTGCCGCTGCCGATCGCGCCACTGCCGCCGAGCAGGATCTCGGTGCCGTCGTCGTTCAAACCTGCGTTCGCGACGGCAAAGGTATAGGAACTATTGGGCTGCGAGACGTGGATATAGCCGCTCTGGTCGAAAATCAGGTTGTTCCAGGTGTTTGTGGCGGCTGAGGAGGGAAGCGTGACACCGCTGACGAGATCCGTCGCATATTGATTCCCGGTACCACTCAATACGCTTGCGATGGAATTGCCGCCGCCACCGATCGCGACGAAACCATAGCTATTGATCGCGGTATCGGTGAACGAGAAATAGGGTGTCGCGGTGTAGGTGAGCGCGCCGGTGCCGGTGCCAGGCGTGCCGCTCGGCAGCGTGGTGATCGTCCCAGTCTGGGCTAGGGTTTCGAGATTGGCCATGCCTTGCAGATTGGGATAGCCAGAGGTACCGGGGCCACCCTCGAGATTACCGGGGCCGCCGGAAGTCAGTCCCGGGGAGAGGGTCCAGAGTGAGGCGGTGAGCCCCTGGGACACATTGGTCAGCGTGACTGGCGTCGAGTCGGTGTAACTCGTCGGCACGCTGGCGGGCGGCGTCACCACGTAATCGGCTTTCGCCGATCGCGCCGCGGCGATGGAGAGCGCCAGGGCGGATACCGTCAGCAACGCGGCCTTGCCGGAGGGACGATCGAAAATCGCTATCATCCTGCTCTCCACTTCCCACGATTAACATTAATTAACGATGCTCGATCGTCACTAAATTTTCGATCAATGTCA